>NZ_JBFBDO010000024.1:0-90371 GCF_040683335.1 Kitasatospora sp. NPDC093806 | reverse complement strand
CCCGCCCGCCGGCCCGCCGCCGGGCGGGCTGCCCCTTGGCGGCCGACGCCCTGGCGGGCTGCACCTTCGCCGCCGCGGGCCGGGCGCCCTGCGCCTTGGCGGCGGCCGGCTTGGCGGACTGCCCCCGGGCCGACTGTCCCTTCACGGGCTGGCCCTTGACCGGCTGGCCCTTCGCGGCCGACGGCCTGGGCGGCTGCTGGGAGCGGGCGGCCTGCGGCTTGGCGGGCTGGATCCGCCCGGCGGCCGGAGGCTTGCCGGACTGTCCGCGCGCGGCGGCCGGACGCGGCGCGGCGCCCTTGACGGGCCGCCGTCCGTCGGAGCCGCCGGAGGGCTGGCGGGGCGTGCTCATCGGCCGGTCGCTCCGTTCGTGCTCGGCGCCGGCTGCGGCGCACCCGGGTTGACCTGGACGGTGACGTCGCCGCCGGAGGCCGGGACGCTCGGCGCGGCGGTGGTCGGCGCGGCCGGGGACGGCGCACCGGTGGCCGGCGCGACCGGGGACGCGGCGGCCGGAGTCGCGGCGGCCGGGGTTCCAGCGGCCGGGGACGGCGCGCCGGCCGGGGGCTGAACGGGTGGCTGGGCGCCCGGCGAGGGCTGCTTCCCGGGCCACGGTTCCACGGTGGACCGTTTCACCGGCGGGCTGTCCTGGGCCGGCTTGGGCGTGCCGACCACGGCGCCGCCGTTCGGCAGGTCGAGGAAGGCCATCCCGCCGCCCGGCACCATGCCCAGCTCGGCGGCCCGGCGGGCCAGCGCGTCCGGCGCGGAGTTCTGGTCGATCTGGTGCTGCAGCCCCTGCTGCTCGTCGGTCAGCACGGTGGTCTGCCGCTGGAGCCGGGACAGCTCGAAGGAGCCCTCGTTGAGCGCGGTGTTCAGCGCCAGCAGCCCGAGCAGCCCGGCCCCGAGCAGCAGCACCACCAGCACCGCGAAGGGTGTCCGCCCCCGTACCGGCCGCCCCGGGCGCACGGTGATCCGCGCCCTGCCGCTCTGCCCGGGGAGCACCCGGCTCCCCGCCCCGCCTCCGGCCACCGGCCCCACGTGTCTTTCCTCCGCCCTTCGGACCGCCCCGACGCCGGTCAGCCCCGGGTGCTTCGGTCCCTGATCCTCTCCGCCACCCGCAGCCGTACGGGTGCGGCGCGCCGGTTCTCCTCGATCTCCTCCTCGGTGGCCAGCTCGGCACCGCGGGTGATCAGCTTGAGCCAGGGCTGGTGCTCCTCCGGGATGAACGGCAGCCCCGGCGGGGCGGTGGTGGTCGCCCCGGCCGCGAAGTACTGCTTGACCAGGCGGTCCTCCAGCGACTGGTACGACATCACGACGATCCGGCCGCCGAGTGCCAGGGCGTCCAGCGCCCCGGGGATCGCCCGGTCCAGGACCTCCAGCTCGCCGTTGACCTCGATCCGCAGCGCCTGGAAGGTGCGCTTGGCCGGGTTGCCGCCGGTGCGGCGGGTGGCGGCCGGGATGGCGTTGCGTACCAGTTCGACCAGACGCGCGCTGTTGGTGAACGGTTCCTTCTCGCGCTCGCGCAGGATCACCGAGGCGATCTTCCCGGCGAACCGCTCCTCGCCGTACACCTTGAGGATCCGGGCCAGGTCGCCGTGGCTGTAGGTGTTCAGCACCTCGGCCGCGCTGATCCCCCGGGTCTGGTCCATCCGCATGTCCAGCGGGGCGTCCTGGGCGTACGCGAAACCGCGCTCGGCCTCGTCCAGCTGCATCGAGGAGACGCCGAGGTCGAAGAGGACGCCGTCGACCTTCGGGATGTCCAGGCGCTCCAGCACCTCGGGGATCTCGTCGTAGACGGCGTGCACCAGGGTCGCCCGGTCGCCGAAGCGGGCCAGCCGCTCGCCGGAGAGCTTGAGCGCGGACGGGTCGCGGTCCACCGCGACCAGCCGGACCTCCGGGAACTGGGTGAGCAGCGCCTCGCTGTGCCCGCCGAGGCCGAGGGTGGCGTCCACCACCACCGCGCCGGGCCGGGAGATCGCCGGAGCCAGCGCGTCCATGCACCGCTGCAGCATCACCGGGACGTGCTTGGGAGCCGGATCGTTGGTGGTCATGCGCTGTGGCGCCCTTCCTCGGTGCGAAGCCGCCCGAGGTCCGGGGAGCCGCGCCCATTCTCTCCCACCCCGCGGCGGAGCCGTCGCACGGGCCGGGCCGCGGCCCGTGGTCCCCGCCCGCTCCGGGGGAAGGTCGTGACCGCCCGGCGCCGGGGAAGGTGCGCCAGGTGGCACGGGGAGCGGGTGGAGGCCACGGGCCGCGTCGGCACCGCCGCACCGGCCGGAAAGGCCCGGTTGACGGGCCCCGACGGGTGTGCTCCACTGCGCGGCAACTCTATCGCGCACGCCCCGTCAGTCAATGGCCCGCTCCGGCGCACCACCCGGGCGGCGGTACGGATCACCGCAGGTGGAGACGGTGCTGATGGCATGTGCCGGCGGCCGGCCGGGGGCGCGAGGACGGCGGACGGCCACCGCTCGCGCCCCGTACCCGGCCGCCCCCCGGTCACCCCCGGAGCACCCCGGGAGCGCCCCCGGTCCGGGCCCGGCCCCGGACCGGGACGCGGGCGGACATACCGGGAGCGGACCACCCGAAACACCCGCGTGTTGTGGATATGCACTCGGTCACAAGCGCCCGCTCTGTAGCCATCGACCCCACCATGACCGGACGAATCGCACTAACGTCTTCGTCATGACAGTGACCCCCGACCGGCCCACGCCGACCGCCGCTGCCGATTCCGCCAACCCCGCCATCATCGACCGCTTCGTCGCGTCCAACCGCGAGTACGCGGTCACCTTCCGCGACGGCGGGATGGACGCCCGTCCGGTGCAGAAGATCGCCGTGGTCGCCTGCATGGACGCCCGCCTCGACCTGTTCGCCGCGCTCGGCCTCGAACTCGGCGACGCCCACGTCATCCGCAACGCGGGCGGCGTGGTCACCGACGACACCATCCGCTCCCTCACCATCAGCCAGCGCGCCCTCGGCACCCGCTCGATCGCGCTGATCCACCACACCGGCTGCGGCCTGCTCGGCCTCACCGAGGACTTCCGGCGCGAGCTGGAGCTCGAGGTCGGCCAGCGCCCGCAGTGGGCGGTCGAGGCCTTCGTCGACCTGGACGGCGACGTCCGCCAGTCCATGCAGCGGGTCCGCACCTCGCCGTTCCTGCTGCACACCGACGACGTGCGCGGCTTCGTGTTCGACGTCCACACCGGTCTGCTGCGCGAGATCGACTGACACCCCTCCCGCCCGTCCGGCCGGCCCGGCCAGCGTCGTCCGGGCCCCGCCGGGCAGTCTCCCGTGCCCCCGGAGGCGGGCGGACGACCGGCCCGTGACTTCTGGCCGCCGGGCGGGGGAGAATGCGCCTGCCGGTCTGACCTCGAACCACCTGGGGCGGCCAGCCGCAGGCCGTACCCGGCACCGGCTCCCCCACACGGAACCGCGTCCGGAGCGGCCGCGTCCAGCATGGGGTGGGGGCCGGCCTCGGTCGGGGGCCGGTCGTGGTGTGCCAGGGAGCGAACGGGTGACGAGCTACAGCGATCAGGCCGGTCTCAACGGTCGTGCGGGGGGCGGCCAGGGGGCGGACTACCACCCCATCGGCCTGCCGGAACTCGCCGCCGTCGTCGACCGGGTCCGGGCCAACATCGAGAGCGTGATCGAGGGCAAGCCGGAGGCCGTCCGGATCGCCCTGACCGTCCTGCTCGCCGAGGGCCACCTGCTGCTGGAGGACGTCCCCGGCGTCGGCAAGACCATGCTGGCCAAGGCCCTCGCCCGGTCCGTCGACTGCACCGTGCGGCGCATCCAGTTCACCCCGGACCTGCTGCCCTCGGACGTCACCGGCACCAACATCTACGACCAGCAGCGGCGCGACTTCGAGTTCCGCCCCGGCGCGATCTTCGCCCAGATCGTGGTCGGCGACGAGATCAACCGCGCCTCGCCGAAGACCCAGTCCGCGCTGCTGGAGTCGATGGAGGAGCGCCAGGTCACCATCGACGGCACCAGCTACGAGCTGCCCTCGCCGTTCATGGTGGTCGCCACCCAGAACCCGGTCGAGATGGAGGGCACCTACCCCCTCCCGGAGGCCCAGCGGGACCGCTTCATGGCCCGGATCTCGATGGGCTACCCCAGCCCCGAGGCCGAGTTCGCGATGCTCGACGTGCACGCCGGCGCCAGCCCGCTGGACGACCTGCAGCCGGTCGCGCACGCCGCCGACATCCTCAAGCTGGTCGAACTGGTCCGCACCGTGCACGTCGCCGACCCGGTCCGCCGCTACGCCGTCGACCTGGTCGCCGCCACCCGCACCAGCCCCGAGCTGCGCCTGGGCGCCTCCCCGCGCGCCACCCTGCACCTGGTCCGGGCCGCCCGCGCCGCCGCCGCCCTGGACGGCCGCGACTACGTCACCCCGGACGACCTGCAGCGGCTCGCCGTCCCGGTGCTCGCCCACCGCCTGATGCCGACCGCCGAGACCCAGCTCAACCGCCGCACCGCCGAGCAGATCGTCACCGACCTGGTCGCCCGGCTGCCGCTGCCGCGCCCGCAGGGCGGCCCGGCCGGCCGGAGGGGCTGAGGTGGGTCCGTCCGACGAACCGTCGGGCCTGCGCGCCGGCCTGCGCGGCCTCACCACCCGCGGCCGCTCCTTCCTCGCCGCCGGGGTGACCGCGGTGGTCTGCGCGTACCTGCTCGACCAGGACGCGCTGCTGCGCGTCGGCGTGCTGCTCGCCGCCCTGCCGCTGGCCGCCGCGCTGCTGCTGGCCAACACCCGCTACCGGGTCGCCAGCGGCCGCCGGCTCACCCCGCGCCGCGCGGTGGCCGGCCAGGAGGCCCGGGTGCACCTGCGGGTCGACAACGTCTCCCGGGTCCCCACCGGCCTGCTGCTGCTGGAGGACAAGGTCCCGTACGTGCTCGGGCCGCGCCCGCGGTTCGTGCTGGACCGGGTCGAGCCGCGCGGCCACCGCGAGGTCTCCTACCGGGTCCGCTCCGACCTGCGCGGCCGCTACCCGCTCGGCCCGCTCCAGCTGCGGCTCTCCGACCCGTTCGGGATGTGCGAGCTGAACCGCTCGTTCTCCGCCTCCGACGTGCTCACCGTCGTCCCGCAGGTCCTGCCGCTGCCGCAGGTCCGGCTGAGCGGCGAGTGGGCCGGGCAGGGCGACAGCCACACCCGCTCGCTCGCGCTGGCCGGCGACGACGACGTCATCCTGCGCGAGTACCGGCCCGGCGACGACCTGCGCCGGGTGCACTGGAAGTCCACCGCCCGCTACGGCGAGCTGATGGTCCGCCGCGAGGAGCAGCCCCGCAAGGCCCGCGCCACCGTCCTGCTGGACACCCGCGAGGTCGGCCACCGGGGCGGCGGCCCGGCCTCCTCCTTCGAGTGGGCCGTCGTCTGCGCCGCCTCGGTCAGCGCCCACCTGCTGGAGCTCGGCTACCAGACCCGACTGCTCACCGACACCGGCCACGCCGTCCCCGGCCCCGACAGCGGCGGCGGCCACGCCGCCGCCGACGCCTCCGGACTGATCCTGGACGCCCTCGCGGTCGTCGACCTCTCCGACGGCGCCGGTCTCTCCCGCGCCGAGGAGCCGCTGCGGTCCGGCGGCGAGGGCCTGCTGGTGGCCGTCCTCGGCGAGCTCGACGAGGCGCAGACCGCCCGGCTGGCCCGGCTGCGCAGCCGCACCGGCGGCGCCGTCGTCTTCC
Source organism: Kitasatospora sp. NPDC093806 (assembly GCF_040683335.1). Lineage (NCBI taxonomy): Bacteria > Bacillati > Actinomycetota > Actinomycetes > Kitasatosporales > Streptomycetaceae > Kitasatospora > Kitasatospora sp. NPDC093806. Next base: position 84,704 of record NZ_JBFBDO010000024.1, on the reverse strand, counting down.
TGCTCGACACCGGCACCTGGGCCGGACTGCGGCTGCTCGCCCCCGAGACCGGCGGCGAGGAGTTCCGCGACCGGGTGCGCCGGCTGCGCGAGGCCGGCTGGACGGTCCTGCCCGTCCGCTCCGGCGACTCCGTCCCCGACCTGTGGCGGGCCGCCGACCGGGCCGAGTCGCCCTCCCCCTACCGAGAAGAGGCCGGCGCGTGACCACCCGGGCCAAACTGACCGTGTACTCGGCGCTGGCCACCGCCCTGGCCGCGCTCTGCCTGACCCCGCTGCTGACCACCAAGGGCTGGATCACCCACGCCTATCTGGTGCTGGCCGTCGTCGCGGCGGTCGGCGCCGGCCTGCGGCGCACGCCGTTCTACCGCTGGACCGTCCCGGTCGGCCAGCTGCTGGTGCTGGCCGTCCTGCTGCTGCTCGGCTTCGCCTCCGCCGCCGCCTCCTGGGGCGGCGTGCTGCCCGGCCCCGAGTCGGTCCGGCTGCTCGGCCGGGTCCTCTCGCACGGGCTGGACGACGTCCGGGACTACGCCATCCCCGCCCCGCCCAGCGCCGGCCTGCGGCTGATCCTGGTCGGCTCGGTCGGGCTGATCGCCATCGCGGTGGACACCGTCGCGGTCACCTACCGGCGCTCGGCGCTGGCCGGGCTGCCGCTGCTCGCGCTCTACTCGATCGGCAACGGCCTGGCCGGCGACAAGGGCAGCTGGCTCTGGTTCGCCGCCGCCGCGGCCGGCTACCTGGTGCTGCTCTTCGCCGAGGGCCAGGACCGGGTCTCCCGCTGGGGCCGGGTCTTCCGCGGCACCTCGCGCGGCGGTGGCGAGGGCGGCGGCCTCGGCGGACTCGGCCAGAGCGGCCGCCAGGTCGGCGTGATCGCGCTCGCGCTCGCCCTGCTGCTGCCCGCCTTCCTGCCGCGCTGGAGCTCCGGCCTGGTGCACAGCGGCTCCGGCACGGCCGCCGGCAAGCACGGCCCCGGCGGGATCAGCAGCCTCGACCCGCTGGTCAGCCTGACCTCCGCGCTCCCCAACCCGCGCGGCGTCGAGCTGTTCACCTACCGCTCGGAGAGCCCGGTCGCCGACCGCACCTACCTGCGCACCGGCTCGCTGGACGCCTTCGACGGCACCACCTGGAAGCGCGGCTCGGGCGACACCGTCCCCTTCAAGGGCACCTTCCCCCCGCCCGAGGGCCTGAGCAACGCGGACCTCGCCGAGGTCAAGGTCGACGTCCGGATCGGCAACCAGCTGGAGGACGCCCTGCTGCCGATGCCCTACCCGCCCAAGAGCGTCGGCCTGCGCGACAACGACGCCTGGCAGCTCGACCCGGTCACCGCCAGCCTGCTGCCGGTCAAGGAGAAGGCGATCAAGGGGCTGAGCTACTCGGCCACCGGGCTGGACGTCCCCGCCACCGCCGGCCAACTGCGCAACGTGCCCCCGGCGCCCAACCGGATCCGCGAGCAGTACCTCTCCCTGCCCCGGGACCTGCCGGACCTGGTCAAGCAGAAGGCCGACGCCGTCACCGGCCGGTCCAGGACCGCGTACGACAAGGCCGTCGCCCTGCAGGAGTGGTTCACCGGCCCCGACTTCACCTACGACATCACCAACCGGTCCGGCACCGGCGGCGACGCCATGGCCGACTTCCTGGCCAGGCGCCGCGGCTACTGCATCCACTTCGCCTCCACCATGGCGGCGATGGCCCGCTACCTGAACATCCCGGCCCGGGTCGCGCTCGGCTTCACCCCCGGCAACAGCAAGAGCGGCAACGTCTACTCGGTGACCGACGCGATGTACCACGCCTGGCCCGAGCTGTACTTCGAGGGCTACGGCTGGCTGCGCTTCGAGCCCACCCCGACCCGCGGCGTGCAGCCCTCCTACGCCGACCCGGTCAGCACCCCGGCCACCCAGCCGACCACCGGGCCGACCGCCCTGCCGGAGCCCAGCGCGGCGGTCAAGCTGCCGTCCGCCAATCCCGACTGCGACCCCAAGCTGCGCCGGATGGGCGAGTGCGGGGACCAGAAGCAGCACACCGCGGACGGCGGCGGGCAGTCCTGGCTGCTCTCCGGGCAGACCCTGAGCACCGTCGGCGTGGTCGTGCTGCTGCTCGCGCTGCTGCTCACCCCGATGATCTGGCGGTCCCTGCTGCGCCGCCGCCGGCTCGGCCCCGGCGGACGGCGGCGGCCCGGCGGACCGGGCGGTCCGATCGAGCTCACCGACGCCCAGGTGCTGGCCGCCTGGGACGAGCTGATCGACTCCGCCTGGGACCTCGGCATCCCGCCGGACGAGTCCCGCACCCCGCGGGCCGCCGCCCGGCGGATCACCGAGGCCGCCGAACTGGACGAGGTCGCGGCGGCCGCCGCCGGCCGGGTGGCGCTGGCCACCGAACGGGTGCTCTACGCCCGGGCCGCGCACGTCACCGAGCCGCTCGCGGCGGACGTCCGGACCGCCCGCGCGGGCCTGCGGGCCGTCGCCGGCCGCCGGGGCCGGATCCGGGCGCTGCTGCTCCCGGCGTCCTCCGCCCAGCTGCGCTGGCGGATCTCGGACGGGCTGCTGACCGCCCGGCTGGCGGTCCGCGGCCGGGTGGCCCGGGTGGCCGGGGCGGTCACCGGACCGGTCCGCCGGCTGCTGACCCGGCGCCGCCCGGACGGCGACGGGCGGTCCTGACACACGCCGAGGGCGGGCAGTCGGTCCGACTGCCCGCCCTCGTCACATCCGTGTGGTGGCTACCGCGCTACCGCCCGGTCCCGGAGCCCGCCGGGCTCAGAACCCGCCGCCGGTCTGCTCGTCCCGCCGGCGCTGCCACCGCTGCTCCACCCGGTCCATCATCCCGGCCTTGCGACGCGGCGCGGCCGCCGGCCGGGCGCCCTGCGCCTGACCCGCGGGCCCGCGGCGCCAGCCCGTCACCGCGAAGACGGCGCACCCCAGCATCACCAGGAACCCGACCACGCTGACCCAGATCTGGTCGGGTACGACCATGCCGCCCATCAGCAGGCCGATGCCCACCACGAAGCCGCCCACGGCCAGGTAGACCCGGCGGCGGGTGTGGGTGCGCAGACCGGTTCCCTCAAGCGCCGACGCGAATTTGGGATCTTCGGCATACAGCGCTCGCTCCATCTGGTCGAGCAGTCGCTGCTCGTGCTCCGAGAGCGGCACGGAGTCCTCCTACTCGTCGGTCGCGGGTGCGACCGGTCCGCCGCCCCGGTCGGGGTGGCAAAGTCCAATCAGCCTTCAGAACACGCGGTCGGACGCCTGTGCGGGGGCCCGGGCCCGTGTCGTCCATATGCCCCGAGCATCCGGCGGTCATGCTTTCCGGCTTTACCCAGATCATACGGTCCACGCGCCCTCGGCGGAGTGGTCGACCACGCGTGGGCCCGGCCACTTCGGCGGCTCCTCGCCGCACTGTGCTCAACGCGGCAAGGTTCGGACAAGTGCCCGATCCGATGGAATCGGCCCGGACCTGGGGAGATCCCGAGGAGACGGCGAGGAGAAGCCGGGTGGACGGGCAGGCGGCGGGGAGCGGACGCCGGGTGGACGAGGGGTGAACGGGAGGCGGCGGGCGGCGGACGGCCCGGTCAGGCCAGGGTGGCCAGCAGGTGGAGCTGGGTGGCCACGGCGTGGAAGGCGGGCTGCCCGGCGGCGGCCTCCTCCAGCTTGAGCAGCGCCTCCAGCGCACCCGGCTCGGTGTCCACCAGGACGCCCGGCACCAGGTCGGCGAAGACCCGGACCCCGTGCACCGACTCCACCCGCAGGCCGGCGCCGACCGCCAGCCGGTCCAGCTCCTCGCCGGTGAAGCGGCGCGGCATCGGGTCGCTGTCGCCCCAGCGGCCGTCCACGGCGCCCAGCACCGCGCGGGCCTCGGCGAAGTGGCCGCCGAGCGCCCGGGCGAGCACCGCGCCGTTGCGGTTGGCGGCGAGCAGGCTGACGAAGCCGCCCCGGCGCAGCGCGCCGGCCAGGCTGCCGAGCGCCTCGGCCGGGTCGTCGACGACCTCCAGCACGCCGTGGCAGAGCACCGCGTCGACGGTGCCGGGCGTGACCAGCTCGGGCAGCGTCTGGGTGTCGCCCTGCACGGCGCGGACCAGGTCGGTCACACCGGCCTCGGCGGCCCGCCGCTCCAGCGCGAACAGCGCGTCCGGGCTCGGGTCGACCACCGTGACGCGGTGGCCCAGCCGGGCCACCGGCACGGCGAAGTTGCCGGTGCCGCCGCCGGTGTCCAGCACGTCGAGCACCGGCTGGTCCAGTTCGGCCACCCGCTTCTCCAGGGCGGCGCGCACCACCTCCCACACCACGGCGGTACGCAGGGCGCTGCGGGGACGCGTCGGGTACAAGGCGAGGCTCCTTGGACGTGCAGTGTCGATCAGGTTGTCTCCACCTTAGGCCCTGTCCGGCCCGGCCCCCGTCCGGCCGCCCCCGCCGGCTCCTCACCCCGTCATCCGGCCTCCCCCGCGTCCGCGGCGCCGTCCAGCGGCAGGCGCGGGGCGGGCGGGGCGGCGTGCAGGCCCAGCAGCCGCTCGACCAGCCGGAGGAACAGCGCCGAGTTGCGGATCAGGTCGTCGGCGTCGCGGTCCGAGGCCGCGCCCCGGATGCCCGCCACGGCGGCCGCCCGGCGCTGCGCGCCCGCCGCGAAGTACGGCGCCCACTCGGCGAGCTCGGGCGCCACCTCGGGCAGCACCTCCCAGGCGCTGCGGATCGCCCGGCGGCGCCGCTCGCTCTTCTCCGGACGCCCCCGCACGGCGAGCACCGCGGCGACGGTGCGCAGCGCGGCGAGGTGCGCGTCGGCGTAGCGCTCCAGCGGGTCGGCCAGGGCGCGGGCCCGGTCGAGCGTGCGATGGGCCTCGGTGAGCAGGTCGAGCGCGGCGGGCGGGGCGCCGGCCCGGCGCGACACCGGGTGGACGTCGGCACCGGCGGTCGGCCGGTGGACGGCGGGGCGCGGCGCGGCGCCCGGTCGGTAGGCGGCGGAGTGGAGGCGGGCGGTGACGTGCTCAGGCTGGCTGATGGTCATGGTCTCCCCCGGTCCGAGGCAGCGCGCGGGCCGGGTGGCCCGTGCCCCTCCATCGTGACCGGCACCACTGACAATCCGGCCGGGCACCGAAGCGCCGTCCCCCCACGGACGGCGCTTCGGAACCTCCCGGTGCTCCCCCGGTCCCCCGGCTTCCCCCCGGCTTCCCCCCGGTGGTGCCGGCCCCCCTGGCCCGCTCCGCCGCCCCGTGTCGGCGGTGCGCGGCCTCCCGCCGGCTCCGCTGCGGACTCCCCCGGGGGTGTTTCCGCCGGACCCCCGTGGCCGGCGGACACCACCCGTCCGCAACACCGGTCCGAGGCGCCCGACGCGCCGCCGTCCCGGTGCCACCACTTTGACGTCTCCGCAGGTCGCGGGCCATCCGCACAGCTACTCAATCCGTCGTCTGAGTATCCGTACTCAGACGGTCGGGACGGGAACCACGGGTCGCGCCGGCCGCGTCCCGGTACGGTACGGCGAGCCGGGCGGATCCCGGCGGGCACTCCGAGGAGGAACGATGACGATCATCCCGCTGATCTTCACCAGCGGGCTGGCGAGCGGGATCAACGCGTACGCGGTGGTACTGCTGCTCGGCCTGCTGGGCCGGTTCGCCGGAGCCGACTCGGTGCCGCCGGCGCTGGAGCGCACCGATGTGCTGATCGCGGCCGGCGTGCTGTTCCTGCTGGAGGCGGTGGCCGACAAGATCCCGTACGTGGACAGCGTCTGGGACGTCGCCCACACGGTGATCCGGCCGATCGCCGGCGCCACCGTGGGCGCGCTGATCGCCTCCACCGACCCGGGCTCGCTGAGCGAGGTCGCGGCCGGCGCGATGGGCGGCACGACGGCGCTGGTCAGCCATCTGGTGAAGGCCTCGCTGCGGATGGCGGTCAACACCTCGCCGGAGCCCGCCAGCAACATCGCGGTCTCGCTGACCGAGGACGTCTCGGTGGCCGGCCTGGTCACCCTGGCGATCTTCCACCCCTGGCTGGCCGCCTCGATCGCGGCCGTGCTGCTGGTGATCGGCCTGCTGCTGGTCTGGTTCGCGGTCAACCGGATCCGCGCCTTCCGCGCCCGCCGCCGCGAACGCAAGGCCGCCCGCGCCGCCGGCCGACCCGTGGAGGAAGTGCCGCTCCGACGGTCCTAGGATCAGGACCATGGCACGGATCGTCATCATCGGCGCAGGAATGAGTGGGCTCGCGGCGGCCTCCCGGCTGGCGACCCTCGGGCACCGGGTGACGGTCTGCGAGGCGCGCGGCACGTACGGCGGCATGGTCGGCCGCTACGAGCGGGACGGCTTCGCCTTCGACACCGGCCCCGGCCTACTCACCCTGCCCGCCGTCTACCGCGACCTCGCGCTGAAGACCGGCCGGGAGCCGCTGGAGCAGCTGGTCGAGCTCGGCCCGGTCGACCCGGAGAGCCGGCACCTGTTCGCCGACGGCACCGCCCTGGCCCTGCCCAACGCCTCCCGGGGCGGCGTCGTCCAGGCCCTCGACCAGGCCTTCGGCCCGGGCGCGGGCGAGCGCTGGGCCACCGTGCTCAACCACGGCCGCACGGTCTGGGAGGCGACCCGCCGCCCGCTGCTGGAGGAGCCGCTGCCCGCCGACCCCAAGCCGCTGCACACCGACCCGTACCCGGTGCCCGGGCCGGAGCGGCGCGGCCTCTTCGGCTGGCTGCGCGGCCCGCGCCAGTGGACGCTCGCCGAGGTCGCCGCCGAGCAGCTCGGCGGGCACCCGGGCCTGACCGCCCTGCTGCACGAGCACGCGCTGCGGTTCGGCCTCGACCCGCGCACCGCCCCCGCCGGGGCCACCGTGCTGCCGTACATGGAGCAGTCCTTCGGCGTCTGGTACGTGCGGGGCGGCCTGCGCGCGCTGGCCGACGCGGTCTACCGGCGCTGCGAGCAGCGCAAGGTGGAGTTCCGCTTCGAGACCCCGGTCGCCAAGGTGGTGGTCGAGGACGGCCGGGTGTGCGGGGTGCAGACCAAGGGCGACCGGATCGACGCCGACCTGGTGGTCTCCTCGATCGACGCCCGGGTGCTGCACACCCAGTGGATGGGCCCGGCCGAGTCCTCGGACGACTGGCCGGCCTCGGCCGACCGGCTGCACGGCGTGCCGGGGCGGGTCAGCGTGCTGCTCGCCCTGCGCGGCGCGCGTCCGGACGGCACGGCGCACCGCACGGTGGTGCACGCCCCCGACCCGGCGGCCGAACTGTCCGGGATCTTCGGCCCCGGTCCCCGGCCGCCGTACACCCCCACCGTCCAGGTGCTGCGCCCGGACGACCCGTCGCTGCACCCCGAGGGCCACGAGAGCGTCGTCCTCACCGCGACCACCCCCTCGCTGGACCTGGACTGGGGCGCGCCCGGGGTGGCCGACGCCTTCGCCGACCGGATGCTCGACCACGTCGACGCGGCCGGTCTCGGACTGCGCGACCGCCTGCTCTGGCGGGTGGTCCGCACCCCGGAGCACACCGAGCGCGAGGCCGGTTCCTTCTTCGGTTCCGTCCCGCCGCCCGCCCTGGCCGGCGTCGGCGGCGGCCTGCTCCAGGCCCCGAACGAGGACTTCCCCGGCCTCTACCTCACAGGCGGCGCCGCCCACCCCGGCGGCGGACTGGCCCGGGTCGGCATGTCCGCCTGCATCGTCGCCAACCTCATCGGCCCCGCCTGAGCCGGGCCGCCGTCCGGGGTCAGGCCTGCTGCTGCCAGGTGGGGTGCTGCTGCTGGTAGCCGTACTGGTCGTACTGGGGCTGCTGGGGGATGCCGGTGTGCGGGTCGGGCTGCTGCGGGGTCTGCCACTGCTGCTGCTCGTAGCCGTACTGGCCCTGCTGGCCCTGGAGCTGGTCCGGGGACTGCGGCTGGGCCTGCTGCTGGTAGCCGTAGGGGTCCGGCTGCTGCTGGTAGCCGCCGTACGGGTCGGGCTGCTGCTGGTAGCCGCCGTAGCCCTGGTCGTAGGCGAAGGCCGGCTGCTGCGGGGACTGCCACTGCTGCTGCTCGTAGCCGTACTGGCCCTGCTGCTGCGCGGGGTCGTAGCCGGCCTGGTAGGCCTCCGGGTAGGCGTCCTGCTGCGGGACGGCCTGGAGCAGCTCGGTCTGCTGCTGCTCGTAGTAGGCGGGCGCGTAGACGCCGTCGGCGGCCAGTTCCTGCATCTCGAAGGCCGCGGTCTGCTCGACGGCCGGGGTGTCCTCCACCGCCGGGACCGGCTCCGGGGCCTCCTCGACGGCGCCGACCTCGCCGACCCGCTCCACCGCGACCGCGGTCGCCACGGCCACCGCGCCGCCGCCGGTGAGCGCGCCGAGCAGCGGCACCTTGGCGAGCGGTCCGGGCAGACCGCCGTCGGCCTTGCGCAGCGACCAGCCGCCCGCGTAGCCGCGCTTCACGGAGAGGGTGACGAAGGTCTGGCCGACCGCGAACATCGCCGCGCCGACCCCGATCACCGGGACCGAGCCGATCGCCATGCCGCCGGCCACCGCGAGGAAGCCGACCAGGGCGAGTCCGCGCCAGTGCAGCGGGGCCCGGTTCTGCAGCAGCAGCTCGGCGACCAGCCAGAGCGCCACCACCGCCAACGCGACGTACAGCAGCAGGTATCCGATGCCCATCCCGCCCGCTACCTCCAGTCGCGTGCCCGCGCCCGCCGCGCGTGTGCCGCGACTGTACCGGTTCAACGGCCCGGGTACCGCATCGCGTTCCCGTCCGCCGGGCAGGATCCGAGCGGTGTCGGCGGACGGGGACGCGCCGCAGCTCAGCGGCGGTGCAGACCGAGGTTCTGGTAGATCTCCAGGGTCGCCGTCGAGTGGTTCAGCGTGATGAAGTGCAGGCCGGGGGCGCCCTCCGCGAGCAGCCGCTCGGACATCGCGGTGGCGTGCTCCATGCCGATCTCGCGCAGCGCCGCCGGATCGTCGGTGACCGCGCGCAGCCGGGCCTCCAGGTCCGGCGGGAAGGCCGAACCGCTCAGCTGCGGGAACCGCTCCAGCTGCTTGGCGTTGGTGACCGGCATGATCTCCGGGATGATCGGCGCGTCGCAGCCGGCGGCGGTCACCCGGTCGCGCAGCCGCAGGTAGTCGTCGACCTCGAAGAACATCTGGGTGATGGCGTAGTCGGCGCCGGAGCGGATCTTCGCGACGAAGTGCCGGATGTCGTCGTCCCAGTTCGTCGACCTCGGGTGCATGTTCGGAGAGGCGGCCACGCCGACGCAGAAGTCCCCGATGCCCTTGATCAGCTCGACCAGCTCGTACGCGTAGGTGACGCCCTGCGGGTGGCGGACCCACTCGCCCAGCGGGTCGCCGGGCGGGTCGCCGCGCACCGCGAGGACGTTCCGTACGCCCTGGTCGGCGTACTGGCCGATGATGTTGCGCAGCTCGGCGATCGAGTGGTCGACGGCGGTCAGGTGGGCGACCGGGGTGAGCGTGGTCTCGGTGGCGATCCGCCCGACCATGTTGACGGTGCGCTCGCGCGAGGAGCCGCCGGCCCCGTAGGTCATGCAGACGAAGTTGGGGTCGAGCGGTTCGAGCCGCCGGATGGCGTCCCAGAGCTTCTGCTCGCCGACCTCGGTGCGCGGCGGCATGAACTCGAAGGAGAAGGACCGCTTTCCGGCTGCCAGCAGTTCACGAACCGTCTGTGCGCGGTCCGGTCTGGTCGAAGCGATACCGAGTGCCATGCTGGCAGATTAGCCGCCGGACGAAGGGCTCGGACAACTCGGTCCCAGCTTTTGAGACAGCGGTTGGACGCCGTCGCGGGCCGAGCACGTCATCCGCGCGGTCGCCGTCCGGCAACTCGACCGAAACTCGCCCGTACGGATGTTCCCCTCCGCCCCGGATACCCTTGCTGCACCCCAGCTACCTCCGGAGCCCCATCGTGACCTCGTCCAGCCAGCGGCCGGCCAATCCCATTGACGTGGAGGACGTGCGCGAGCGCGTCAACGCCGCCCTCACCGGCTTCATGGACGGCCAGTCGGCCCTGCTCGGCAAGGTCTCCCCGCAGCTGGAGCCGGTCTCCGAGGCGCTGCGCGACTTCCTGCTGGACGGCGGCAAGCGGCTCCGGCCGGCGTTCTGCTACTGGGGCTGGCGCGGCGCCGGCGGCTCGGCGGACGGGGACGGGATCGCCCGCGCGGCGGCCGCCCTGGAACTGCTGCAGGCCAGCGCGCTGGTCCACGACGACCTGATGGACCGCAGCGACACCCGGCGCGGCCTGCCGTCGGTGCACCGCCGGTTCGAGGCGCTGCACCGCACCCACGGCTGGCGCGGGGACCGCGAGCAGTACGGCGCCTCGGCGGCGGTGCTGCTCGGCGACCTGCTGCTGATCTGGTGCGACGAGCTGTTCCAGCGCTGCGGCCTGGACCCGGCGGCGGTGCAGGCCGCCAAGCCGATGTTCGACCTGATGCGCACCGAGGTCATGGTCGGCCAGTACCTGGACGTGCTGGAGCCGGTGGCCGGGGACTCCACCGACCCCGGGGCGCTGGAGCGGGCGCAGACCGTACTGCACTACAAGTCCGCCAAGTACACGATCGAGCGACCCCTCCAGGTCGGCGCGCTGCTCGCGGGCGCCGAGCCGGCCCTGGTGGCGGCGTACGGGGCGTTCGGCCTGCCGCTGGGCGAGGCGTTCCAGCTGCGGGACGACCTGCTCGGCGTCTTCGGCGACCCGGCGGTCACCGGCAAGCCGGCCGGCGACGACCTGCGCGAGGGCAAGCGGACCCTGCTGGTCGCGCACGCGATGCGCGGGCTGCCGGCCGCCGACGCCCGGCACCTGGACGAGCGGCTGGGCGCGCCGGACCTGACCGCGGCCGAGGTCGCCGAGCTGCGCGGGCTGGTGGCCCGCAGCGGCGCGCCGGAGCTGGTCGAGCGGCGGATCGAGGAGCTGATGCGGCAGTCGCTGGCCGCGCTGGCGGCGGCGCCGCTGGCGGACGAGCGGGCCCGCGAGACGCTGCTGGCGCTGGCCGAGGCCGCCACCGTCCGCAAGTACTGAGAGCAGCACGCGGACGGCGGCGGCCGTCGCGTCAGAGCGCGCGCAGCCGCCGGGCGAACTCGGCGGCCGCGGCCCCCGGGTCGTCCGCGCCGGTGATCGCCCGGACCACCACGACCCGGCGGGCGCCGGCCGCCAGCACCTCGTCCAGGTTGCCGAGGTCGATGCCGCCGATGGCGAACCACGGCCGGTCGGTGGACTGCTTCGCCGCGTACTCGACCAGGCCGAGGCCCGGCGCGTGGCGGCCCGGCTTGGTCGGGGTCGGCCAGACCGGCCCGGTGCAGAAGTAGTCGACGCCGGGCTCGGCGATCGCCGCGTCCACCTCGGACTCCGCGTGGCAGGACCGCCCGATCAGCACCTCGTCGCCGAGGATCGCGCGGGCGGCCGGCACCGGCAGGTCGTCCTGCCCGAGGTGCAGCACGTCCGGACCGGCCGCGTGGGCGACGTCGGCGCGGTCGTTGACGGCCAGCAGCCGGCCGTGCCGCCGGCAGGCGTCGGCGAACACCTCCAGCGCGGCGAGCTCCTGCTTCGCCTCCAGCCCCTTGTCCCGGAGCTGGACGATGTCCACGCCGCCGGCCAGCGCGGCGTCCAGGAACTCGGCGAGGTCGCCCTGCTCGCGCCGGGCGTCGGTGCACAGGTAGAGCCGGGCGTCGGCGAGCGCGCGGCGCGGCGAGTCCGCCGCCATCAGATCAGCATCGCCTGGGCGCGGCGCTTGACCTCGGTGCCGCGGTTCTCCCGCAGCGCCTGGATCGGGCTGCCGGGCAGCGACGGGTCCTCGGTGAAGAGCCACTCCAGGATCTCCACGTCGTTGTACCCGCAGTCGCGCAGCACGGTCAGGGTGCCGATCAGGTGCTTGACCGGGCCGTCCTCGTCGATGAACGCCGCCGGGACCTGCAGCGACTTGTTGGGGCCGCGGCGGATGGCGATCAGGTCACGCTTCCTGACCATGTCGCGGACCTCGGTGACCACCACACCCCACTTCTCCGAGATGTCGGGGAGGTACGTCCACTCGGTGATCAGGGCTTCGATCTTGCTTTCGTTCTCACTCACGGCACCAGCCTGCCACTTCCGCGGCCCGCCGCGCACCACGCGCTAGGCGGCGGCCGACTTCAGCGGCACCGCCGGGTCGGCCGCGCGGGCCGGGTCCAGGGCGGTGCCGCGCTCGATCAGCCGCCGGCCCTGGGTGAGGTCGCGCGGGCGGTCCACCGTGAGCAGGGCGCGCAGGACGCCGTCGCGCAGCCAGAGCACCGACCAGTCCGGGTCGTCCGGCGAGCCGCGCCACAGCAGCTCGTCGTCCGCGCCGTGCCGCCCGGCGTACTGCACCATCCGCCCGAACTGCTCGGACCAGAAGTACTGCACCGGGTCGTACGGCGGCGCGTCCGCGCCCAGCACCGAGGCGGCGGCGGCCGCGCCGGACTGCAGCGCGTGGTCCCAGTGCTGGACGGTCAGCCGGGCGCCGGAGCGCGCCGAGAGGTAGCTGACGCAGTCGCCGGCCGCGTACACGCCCGGCAGCGTGGTGCGCAGCCGCTCGTCCACCAGGACGGCGCCGGCCGCGTCCAGCCCGACCCCGGAGCCGGCCAGCCAGCCGGTGGCCGGGCGGGCGCCGACGCCGACCAGCACCTCGTCGGCCGGCAGGTGCGAGCCGTCCGCGAGCAGCACCGCCCCCGGTTCGACGGCGGTGACGCCGGTGCCGCAGCGCAGGTCGACCCCGGCGGCGGCGTACCAGGCGGCCATCGCCCGGCCGACCTCGGCGGGCAGCGCGCCGGGGACGGGCGCCGGGCCGGCCTCGACCACGGTGACCTCGCAGCCGGCCGCCCGGGCGGCGGTGGCCACCTCGGCGCCGATCCAGCCCGCGCCGACCAGCACCAGGCGCAGGCCGGGGCGGAGCAGGGCGCGCAGCGCGAGCGCGTCGTCCAGGGTGTGCAGCAGGTGGGCCCGCTCGGCGCCGGGCAGGGCGCGCGGCTCGGCGCCGGTGGCGATCACCAGCGCGCCGTACGGGAGGTCCCCGGCGTCGGTGTGCAGCACGCCGGGGGTGCCGGCCGTTGCCGGGGTGAGGCCGGTGGCCCGGCGGCCGGTGAGCAGCTCGACGCCGAGCGCTCCGAGGTCGAGGTCGAGGGGGGTGGCGTCGGCCTTGCCGAGCAGGACGTCCTTGGAGAGCGGCGGCCGGTCGTACGGCGCGTGCGGCTCCTCGCCGAGCAGGGTGACCGGCCCCTGCCAGCCGTCCCGCCGCAGCGCCGCGGCGCAGTGCGCCCCGGCCAGTCCGGCGCCCACCACGACCACCCGGTCCGTCCGTCCGACCTGCTCTGTTCCGCTCAGCTCTGCCACGCCCGCCACTGTACTCAGCCAGGTCCCGGGCCCTCCGGCCTAGGCCGGGACCTCCGTAACAGGTGCCTTCAGCGGCCCCGCTCCCCGGAGTTAAGGTGGGGGCACCATCACGGGAGCCCGGCGTACCGGGCTGAGAGGCGGGCTGACACGGCCTGCGACCGTCCGAACCTGATCCGGGTCATACCGGCGAAGGGAGAGCAGCGACTTTGACACGCTTGGCACCGGGCGGCGCCCACGCCGACGTGCTGGTGGTCGGCGGCGGCGTCATCGGACTGGTGGTCGCCTGGCGGGCGGCCCAGCGCGGACTGCGCGTCACCGTGCTCGACCCGGCCCCCGGCGGCGGCGCCGCGCAGGTCGCGGCCGGCATGCTCGCCCCGGTCACCGAACTCCAGTACGGCGAGGAGCCGTTGCTGCGGCTCGGGATGGCCTCCAACGAGCGGTACGCGGCCTTCGCCGCCGAACTCGCCGAGGCCGCGGGCGGCCAGGACACCGGCTACCGGCAGTGCGGCACGATCGCCGTCGCCCTGGACGCGGACGACCGCGAAGAGCTGCGCGAGCTGCACGCCTTCCACCTCCGGCTCGGCCTGGACTCGCGGTGGCTCACCGGCCGCGAGGCCCGCCGGCTGGAGCCGATGCTCGCCCCGGGCGTCCGGGGCGGCCTGCACGTCACCGACGACCACCAGGTGGACGGCCGCCGGCTGTCCCGCGCGCTGGTCCTGGCCTGCGAGCGGGCGGGCGTCGTGCTGCACCGCGCCGAGGCCGCCGAGCTGCTGGTCGAGGGCGACCGCGCGACCGGCGCCCGCACCACCACCGGCGAGCGCGTCGACGCCGACCGGGTGGTGCTCGCGGCCGGCTCCCGCAGCCACCTGCTGCCCGGCCTGCCGCCGGGCGTGCTGCCCCCGATCCGCCCGGTCAAGGGCCAGATCCTGCGGCTGCGGGTGCCCGCGGCGTACCGGCCGTTCCTGTCCCGGAACGTGCGCGCCGTGGTCCGCGGCGGCCACCTCTACCTGGTGCCGCGCGCCGACGGCGAGCTGGTGATCGGCGCCACCACCGAGGAGCAGGGCCACGACACCACGGTCACCGCCGGCGGCGTCTACGAGCTGCTGCGCGACGCGCACGAGCTGGTGCCCGGCATCACCGAGCTGCCGCTGGTGGAGACCGCCGCCGGGCTGCGCCCGGGCTCGCCGGACAACGCGCCGCTGCTCGGCCCGACCGCCCTGCCCGGCCTGGTCGCCGCCACCGGCCACTACCGCAACGGCGTCCTGCTCACCCCGGTCACCGGCGACCTGCTCGCCGAGTACCTGGCCACCGGCACCCTGCCGGAGCTCGCCGAGCCGTTCTCCCCCACCCGCTTCACGAAGGTCCCCGTATGAGCGACATCACCCTGAGCGTCAACGGCGAGCCCCGCGCGGTGCCCGCCACGACCACCCTCGCCGAGGTGGTGGCCACCCTCAGCCAGGCCCACTCCGGCGTCGCCGCCGCGCTGAACGAGGCCGTGGTGCCGCGCACCGCGTGGTCGCGCACGCCGCTGGCCGCGGGCGACCGGATCGAGATCCTCACCGCTGTCCAGGGAGGCTGACCGATGGCCGACGACCTTCTGACCATCGCCGGCACCGCCTTCGGCTCGCGGCTGATCATGGGCACCGGCGGCGCCCCCAGCCTGGACGTCCTGGAGCAGGCGCTGCGGGTCTCCGGCACCGAGCTGACCACGGTGGCGATGCGCCGGGTGAACGCCAGCACCCAGGGCTCGGTGCTCGACGTGCTGACCCGCAACGGCATCCGGGTGCTGCCCAACACGGCGGGCTGCTTCACCGCCGGGGAGGCCGTGCTGACCGCCCGGCTGGCCCGCGAGGCGCTCGGCACCGACTGGGTGAAGCTGGAGGTGATCGCCGACGAGCGGACCCTGCTGCCGGACCCGATCGAGCTGCTGGACGCCGCCGAGACGCTGGTGGACGACGGCTTCACCGTGCTGCCCTACACCAACGACGACCCGGTGCTGGCCCGCAAGCTGGAGGACGTCGGCTGCGCGGCGATCATGCCGCTGGGCTCGCCGATCGGCTCCGGTCTCGGCATCCGCAACCCGCACAACTTCCAGCTGATCGTGGAGGCCGCGAACGTCCCGGTGATCCTGGACGCCGGCGCGGGCACCGCCTCGGACGTCGCGCTGGCGATGGAGCTGGGCTGCGCCGCGGTGATGCTGGCCTCCGCGGTGACCAGGGCGCAGGACCCGGTGCTGATGGCGGAGGCGATGCGGCACGCCGCCGAGGCGGGCCGGCTGGCCCACCGGGCGGGCCGGATACCGCGCCGCTTCCACGCCGAGGCCTCCTCGGCGATGGCCGGCCGCGCCGAACTGGACACCCGCGAGCGCCCCGCCTTCTGAGACTCGCCCACTCGCCTCCGGACCGCTCCGACCCGGCGCCGACGGTCGGCGGGCACGGCACCGGCGCGGCCCTTTGGCTCGGGGCGGGCCGATCATCGGCCCGGTGTCACAAACCGGGCACAGAGCGGCCCCGGGGGCGGTGTCCCCCGGGGCCGCCCGCCCGCCGCCCCCTAAAATCGCGGGGTGGACATGACCCTGCGCGACCCCCTGATCGGTACCCTGCTCGACGGCCGGTACCGGGTCGAGCGGCGGATCGCCGCCGGTGGGATGTCCACCGTCTACCAGGGCACCGACACCCGGCTCGACCGGGTGGTGGCGCTCAAGGTGATGCACCCCTCGCTGGCCGGCGACACCGCGTTCACCACCCGCTTCATCCGCGAGGCCAAGGCCGTCGCCCGGCTCGCCCACCCGAACGTGGTCAACGTCTTCGACCAGGGCGCGGACGGCGGAAACGTTTTCCTCGCCATGGAGTACGTACCCGGCCGCACCCTGCGCGACCTGCTGCGCGACCGGGGCGCGCTGTCCGTGCGGGCCGCGCTGGACATCCTGGAACCGGTGCTCGCCGCGCTCGGCGCCGCCCACCGGGCCGGCCTGGTCCACCGCGACGTCAAGCCCGAGAACGTGCTGATCACCGACGACGGCCTGGTCAAGGTCGCCGACTTCGGCCTGGTCCGGGTGCTGAACGCGGCCGACGGCGCGGCCACCTCCACCACCTCGACCACCGACACCGTGCTCGGCACCGTCTCCTACCTGGCCCCGGAGCAGATCCGCCCGGGCGACGAGACCGACCAGCGGGTGGACGTCTACGCGGCCGGCATCCTGCTGTACGAGATGCTCACCGGCTCCCGTCCGCACACCGGCGAGAACCCGGTCCAGGTGATGTACCGCCACCTGCACGAGGACGTCCCGGCCCCGTCCGCCGCCGTCCCCGGCGTCGTCGCCGAGCTGGACGCGATAGTGGCGGCCGCCTGTGCCCGCGACCGCGCCGCCCGCCCCTACGACGCGGTCGAGCTGCTCGCCGCGCTCCAGCGGGTCCGCCGGCTGCTCACCCCGGCCCAGCTGGACGCCGAACCGCCCGCCTCCACCCGGACCAGCCCGCGGTACCCGACCAGCGAGCCCACCTCGGTGATCACCCCCGCGCCGGGGGTCGAGCGGACCAGCGTGCTGGACGTGCCGCCGGACCTCATGGAGCAGCTGCTCACCGAGCCGCGCCCGTACGACGAGCCGCCGCCCGAGCGAACCCGCCGCCGCGAGCGGTCCGCCCTCGCCCGCCGGCTGCCGCGCAAGCCGCTGGTCTGGGCGGCCGTGCTGGCCGCCCTGGTGCTGCTGGTCGGCGGCGCGACGTACGCGCTCTCCGGCGCGCTGTACGGCACGGTGCCGGGCGTGCTCGGCAAGGACCGGGTGGAGGCGCAGCGGATCCTGGACGGCGCGGGCCTGCACGGGCGGGTCGCCGAGGTGTACAGCGAGTCCGTCCCGGCCGGCCAGGTGATCGCGGCCGACCCGGGGGTGGGCGCCCGGACCAGGAAGAGCGACCCGGTCACGCTGACCGTCTCGCGCGGGCCGAAGCGGATCGCCGTGCCGGACCTGGTCGGCCGCCCGTCCGCGCAGGCCGCCTCGACCCTGGCCGGGGCGCAGCTGGCGGCCGGCACGGTGACCGAGACCTTCAGCGACACCGTCCCGGAGGGGTCGGTGATCAGCAGTTCGCCGGCGGCCGGGCAGCAGGTGCCGGAGAACACCCCGGTCACGCTGGTGGTCAGCAAGGGCATGGTGGCGGTCCCGGACGTCACCGGGATGACCAAGGAGGCGGCCGAGAAGGCGCTCCAGGCGGCCGGGTTCTCCATGCAGAGCAGCGGGATCAACCTGTTCGGCACCGGGAAGGTGACCAGCCAGTCCCCCGCGGCCGGCGAGCGCCGCCCGCAGCGCACCGTGGTGACGGTCAGCTTCCCGTTCCTCTAGGGCCTGTCTCTTGGATTTTGTCGGATCAGGTCGCGGCGTCAGGGTGCGTGCATCGCAAGGCGGAGGAGGAAGCCACTGCGGAGCATTGGTGACCGACGACAACGCGGCGAGGTGCGTGCCCTGGCGTCGCGACCCCGGCAAGGATCCAAGAGACAGGCCCTGGGCCGCCCGGGCCCTACCGGAGCGGGCCGTCGCCGGGCTCCTCCTGGTGGGAGTAGCGCTGCTCGCGCCAGGGGTCGGCGAGGTTGTGGTAGCCGCGCTCCTCCCAGAAGCCGCGCCGGTCGGCCCGCATGTACTCGACCGCGCGGACCCACTTGGGGCCCTTCCAGGCGTACAGCTTCGGGACGACCAGCCGGACCGGGAAGCCGTGCTCGGCGGTGAGCGTCTCGCCGTTGCGGTGGGTGGCGAGCAGCGTGGTCGGGTCGGCGAACTCGGCGAGCCCCAGATTGGCGCTGTAGCCGTACTCCGCCCAGACCATCACATGGGTGACGTCCTCGGCGGGCGGCACCAGGTCGAGCAGGACGGCGGTCGACACGCCCGTCCAGTCGCTGTCGAGCACCGAGAACTTGGTGACGCAGTGCAGGTCGGCCCGGACGGTGGTGCGGGGCAGGGCGTTGAAGGCGGCGAAGTCCCAGCTGGCCTTCTCCGCCGAGGCGGTCGCCCCGAACACCTGGAGGTCCCAGCTCAGCGGCTTGAAGCGGGGCACCGGCCCGTAGTGCAGCGCGGGCCAGCCGCGTTGCACGCGCTGGCCCGGCGGGAGCCTCGGGTCAGACGGCGGCGGTGGTTCTTGTTCGGACTGACCCATGGATCCATGGTGACAGACGGCGGACGGCGCCCGGCGCGCGCCCCTTTCCCACCTCGCACGCCCCGCTCGTACGGGTCAACGATCCACCCATCGGACCGGCAAATCGGATATTCCGACACATGTCCTAGTGAGTGTGAACTTACTGGAATTTCCTCCCATAGCGGTGCCAGGATGCGTGCAGCCGGGGGGTACGGCCGAGATTCCCGGACGCACAGCAGGAAGGCAGCGCCATGAAGGGCGACGCAGAGGTCATCGAATTCCTCAACGAGCAGCTCACCGCCGAGCTGACCGCAATCAACCAGTACTTCCTGCACGCCAAGATGCAGGAGAACTTCGGCTGGACGAAGCTCGCCAAGTACACCCGGCACGAGTCGTTCGACGAGATGAAGCACGCCGAGACGCTCACCGACCGGATCCTCTTCCTGGACGGGCTGCCCAACTACCAGCGACTCTTCCACGTCCGGATCGGGCAGACGGTCAAGGAGATGTTCGAGGCCGACCGGCAGGTCGAGGTCGAGGCGATCGACCGGCTGAAGCGCGGGATCGTGGTGATGCGGGCCAAGAACGACGTCACCTCGGCCAACATCTTCGAATCGATCCTGGCGGACGAGGAGCACCACATCGACTACCTCGACACCCAGCTCGAACTGCTGGAGAAGCTCGGGGAGGCGCTCTACCTCGCGCAGCTGATCGAGCAGCCGGAGTCCTGAGCCCTCACCCGGCGGGGTTCGGCGGGTTCAGGCGGCCCGGGGTTCAGGCGGCGCGCAGCGGGGTCACCGGGGCGGCGGCCGCGGCGGGCGCCTGGACCGAAGGGTCCTCCGGGTCGGCCAGGCCCAGCTTGGCGGCGAGCCGGGCGGTCGGGCAGGGGCGGGCGCCGTGCTCACCGAGCAGGGCCTGGATCCGGCGGACGCAGGACCCGCAGTCGGTGCCGGCCTTGCAGCCCTTGGCTATCTGGCGCGGCGTGTTGGCGCCCGCGTCGATCGCCTTCTTCACCTGGGCCTCGGTGACCGCATGGCACATGCACACGTACATCGCGGTCTCTCCCGGGGTGGAGCGAAAGTGGATCTTGACTAAGGCATGCCTTAGTTCACTAAGCCTCACCTTACCCGGCGTTCCGGGTACCAAAAAGCCCCTCCGGGCTCGGGAATCCCGAATCCGGAGGGGCCTTCGTCACATCCGCGACGATCCTCAGTTGGTGCCGCGGTACATCTCCGCCACCAGGAACGCCAGGTCCAGCGACTGGCTGCGGTTGAGGCGCGGGTCGCAGGCCGTCTCGTAGCGCTGGTGCAGGTCGTCGACCAGCACCTCGTCGCCGCCGCCGACGCACTCGGTGACGTCGTCGCCGGTCAGCTCCACGTGGATGCCGCCCGGGTGGGTGCCGAGCGCGCGGTGCACCTCGAAGAAGCCCTTGACCTCGTCGAGCACGTCGTCGAAGCGGCGGGTCTTGTGCCCGCTGGACGCCTCGAAGGTGTTGCCGTGCATCGGGTCGCAGATCCAGACCGGCTGGGCGCCGGAGGCGGTGACCTTCTCCACCAGGGTGGGCAGGTGGTCGCGGACCTTGCCCGCGCCCATCCGGGTGATGAAGGTGAGCCGGCCGGGCTCGCGCTCCGGGTCGAGCTTCTCGATCAGGGTGAGCGCCTCGTCGACCGTGGTGGTCGGGCCGAGCTTGACCCCGATCGGGTTGCGGATCTTCGAGGCGAACTCGATGTGCGCGTGGTCCAGCTGACGGGTGCGCTCGCCGATCCACACCATGTGGCCGGAGACGTCGTACAGCTCGCCGGTGCGCGAGTCCACGCGGGTCAGCGCGGTCTCGTAGTCGAGCACCAGCGCTTCGTGGGAGCTGAAGAACTCGACCGTCTTGAACTCCTCCGGCGCCACGCCGCAGGCGTTCATGAAGGCCAGCGCGTTGTCGATCTCGCGGGCCAGCTGCTCGTAGCGCTGACCGGCCGGCGAGTTGCGCACGAAGTCCTGGTTCCAGGCGTGCACCTGGCGCAGGTCCGCGTAACCACCGGTGGTGAAGGCGCGCACCAGGTTGAGCGTCGCGGCGGACGCGTTGTACATCCGCTTCAGGCGCTCCGGGTCCGGGATCCGGGACTCGGGGGTGAAATCGAAGCCGTTCACCGAGTCGCCGCGGTAGACCGGCAGGGTCACGCCGTCCCGGGTCTCGGTCGACTTCGAGCGCGGCTTGGAGTACTGGCCGGCGATCCGGCCGACCTTCACCACCGGCACGGAGGCCGCGTAGGTCAGCACGGCCGCCATCTGGAGCAGGGTCTTCAGCTTGTTGCGGATGTGGTCGGCGGAGACGCCGTCGAAGGCCTCGGCACAGTCACCGCCCTGCAGCAGGAACGCCTCACCACGGGCCACGGCACCGAGCCGGGCGCGCAGCTGGTCACACTCGCCGGCGAAGACGAGCGGCGGATACGAGGCGAGCTCGGCAAGGGTCTTGCGCAGAGCCTCTTGGTCCGGCCATTCAGGCTGCTGCGCCGCGGGCAGGGACTGCCAGGTGTGGAGATTCGTCACGGTCACGCAGTCAAGGCTACGGGGTGCGGCAACCGTTTTGTGACCACCGCCCGATGGGTGAGACACCTTGCGGACATTCGGGTGACGCACCTCGCCCCGCCCCGGGGATCCGCTACGCTCGACCCCGTGAACACGCCGCACACCTTCTCCTGGTGGTGGGCCGACCCCTCGGGTGGCCCACAGCCCGCGCGTTCCTAAGACGCACACGACGGCCGCCCCTCGGGGCGGCCGTCGGCGTTCTCCAGCCGGACGAGGCCCTCCCGGGAGCGGAACCCAGCCCCGCCCAGCCACCCGGAAGGACGCCGTTACCGTGACCCGCGCCGCCGACCTGCTCGCCCGCCTCACCGCCGCCGACGCCCCGGCCTTCGCCCTGCTGCACCGCCGCACCCCGCGCACCGCCCCGGACACCGTCGAGGTCCTGCTCGGCACCGTCGACGACTACGACCGGCTGGCCGACCTGCCGGTCCGGCACGGCGTCCCCGCCGACGGCCCCCGGCACGACCTGCTCGCGCTCGTCCCCTACCGGCAGATCCGCGAGCGCGGCTTCGAGGCGCACGACGACGCCACCCCGCTGCGGGCCCTCTCGGTCACCGAGCAGTACGCCCTGCCGCTGGCCGAGCTCACCGCCGCGCTCCCGCGGGTCCCGGTCGCGCTGACCGGCGGCGGCTTCGACATCGACGACGCCGAGTACGCCGGGATCGTCCGCCGGGTGATCGAGGACGAGATCGGCCGCGGCGAGGGCGCCAACTTCGTCATCCGCCGCGACTTCACCGCCACCCTGGAGGACTTCTCGCCCGCCCTGGCGCTGACCCTGTTCCGCCGGCTGCTGGAGCAGGAGCGCGGCGCCTACTGGACCTTCCTGGTCCACACCGGGGACCGCGTCCTGGTCGGCGCCTCCCCCGAGGTGCACGTGCGGCAGAGCGGCGGCACCGTCGTGATGAACCCGATCTCCGGCACCTACCGCTATCCGGCCGCCGGCGCCGACCTCGACTCGCTGCTCTCCTTCCTCCACGACCCCAAGGAGCTGGAGGAGCTGACCATGGTGGTCGACGAGGAGCTCAAGATGATGTGCACCGTCGGCGACCTCGGCGGCCAGGTGCTCGGCCCCCGGCTCAAGGAGATGTCCCACCTCGCGCACACCGAGTACGAGCTGCGCGGCCGCACCTCGCTGGACGTCCGCGAGGTGCTCAAGGAGACCATGTTCGCCGCCACCGTCACCGGCAGCCCGGTGCAGAACGCCACCCGGGTGATCAAGCGGTACGAGCGGAGCGGCCGCGGCTACTACTCCGGCGCGCTCGCCCTGATCGGCCGCGCCGCCAGCGGCGGCCAGCTGCTCGACTCCCCCATCTGCATCCGCACCGCCGACATCGACCCGGCCACCGGCCGGCTCGCCGTCCGGGTCGGCGCCACCCTCGTCCGGCACTCCGACCCGGACTCCGAGGTCGCCGAGACGCACGCCAAGGCGGCCGGGGTGCTCACCGCGATCGGCGCCCGCCCCGCCCCGGCCCGGCTCTCCGGCCCGACCGGCCCCCGGCTCGCCGACGACCACCGGGTGCAGGCCGCGCTGGACGCCCGGCGCACCGGCCTGGCCCCGTTCTGGCTGCGGATGCAGCAACCGGCCACGCCCGTCGAGGGGCTGGAGACCCTGGTGGTCGACGGCGAGGACACCTTCACCTCGATGCTCGCCCACCTGCTGACCTCGCTCGGCCACCGGGTCACCGTGCTCCGCTACGACGAGCCGGGCCTGCGCGCGCGGGTCGCCGCCCACCGCGGCCCGCTGGTGCTCGGCCCCGGCCCGGGCGACCCGGCCGCCGCCGACGACCCCAAGATGGCGGTGCTGCGCCCGATCGCCGCCGACGCGCTGGCCGACGTCCGCGCCGGCCGGCGGACCGCCCCGCTGCTCGCCGTCTGCCTCGGCCACCAGCTGCTGTCCACCGCGCTCGGCCTGCCGCTGGCCCGCAAGGCCGTCCCCTACCAGGGCGCGCAGGAGGCCGTCGACCTGTTCGGGACCAGGCGGACGGTCGGCTTCTACAACGCCTTCACCGCCCGCTGCTCGGACCGGGACGCCGCCCGGCTGGCCGCCGAGGGCGTCGAGGTGGCCCGCGACCCGCTGACCGGCGACGTGCACGCGCTGCGCGGGCCGGGCTTCGCCGGGCTCCAGTTCCACCCGGAGTCGGTGCTCACCCGGGAGGGCGTGGAGATCGTCGCCGGGCTGCTCCGCGAGACGGCCGCCGCCCGGCGCTGAGGACGGACGCCGGAGGGCGGGCGCCGGGGGCGGACGCCGCCCGCCCCCGGCGCTCAGATCTCGTCGTCCAGCCCCTGCTCGATCGCGTACCGGACCAGCTCGACCCGGTTGTGCAGCTGGAGCTTGCCCAGGGTGTTCTGGACGTGGTTCTGCACGGTGCGGTGGGAGAGCACCAGCCGGTCGGCGATCTGCCGGTACGACAGGCCCTTGGCCACCATCCGCAGCACCTCGGTCTCCCGGGCGGTCAGCTGCGGGACGGCGGGCGCGGCCGGGGCGGGCGGCTCGGCGGCCAGCCGGCGGAACTCGCCCAGCACCAGCCCGGCCAGGCCCGGGGTGAAGACCGCGTCGCCGACGGCGGTGCGGCGCACCGCGTCCAGCAGCTCCTCCCGCCCGGCCGACTTGACCAGGTAGCCGGTCGCCCCGGACTTCACCGCCTCCAGCACGTCCGCGTGCTCGCCGCTCGCGGAGAGCACCAGCACCCGCACCGACGGGTCCTGGGCGACCACCTCGCGGCACACCTCGGCGCCGGACAGGCCGGGCAGGTTGAGGTCGAGCACCACGACCTGCGGGGAGCAGGCGCGGGCCCGGCGGACGGCCTCCTCGCCGTCCCCGGCGGTGGCCACCACGTCCAGGCCGGCCTCGGCGAGGTCGCGGGAGACGGCGTCGCGCCACATCGGGTGGTCGTCCACCACCATCACCCGCACGGGCGGGGCGGTCGGCTGGTCAGTCATGGTCGGCACCCTTTCGCGGGAGGTCGTGGGGGAAGGTCGGGTCCGGGCCGCCGCGCGGGACCCGGAGCTCCACCTCGACGCCCTCCCCGGGCGCCGAGTACAGCTCGGCCGTGCCGCCGAGGTCCAGCAGCCGGCCGCGGATCGACTGGGAGACGCCGAGCCGCCCGGCCCGTTCCGCCTCGCCGAGCCGCCCCGGCGCGAAGCCCGGGCCGTCGTCGCGGATCGAGACGGTGACGGCGTCCGGCTCGTCCTCGACCAGGATCCAGGCGTGCGCGGCGGGCCCGGCGTGCCGGCGGACATTGTCAACCGCGGCGCCGACCGCGGCGGCCAGCTCACCGGCCGCCCGGCCGGGCAGCGGCACCGGGGTCCCGGGCGCGGAGACGGTGATCCGCTCGTCCGCGTACGGGGCGAGCAGCGCGCGCAGGTCCTGCGGCTGCTCCGGCTCGCGCTGGCCGGGCAGCGGGCCGCCGCTCATCAGCGCGCGCAGGGCGCGCTCCTGCTCACCGGCCAGCCGGCCCAGCTCGGCGAAGTCCGCGCCGCCGGCCGGCGCCTCGGCGCCCCGGCGCTGGACCAGGGCGAGCACCTGGAGCACGCCGTCGTGGATGTCCCGGGAGAGCCGCTCGCGCTCCCGGGTGGCTGCCTCGACCTGGAGCGCCCGGGTGAGCGTCGCCTCGCTGGCCCGGGCCAGTTCGATGACGTAGCCGATCGCGCAGCCGGCCACCATCAGCAGCACGATGTTGTGGATGTTGTCGCCGGTCGGGCCGCCGTGGCCGAGGATGTTGGCCACCCCGATCACCGAACCGGCGGCCGCCGCCCAGCGCCAGCCGCCCCGGCCGGCGAAGCCGAGCACGGTGCCGGCCGCCCAGATGGTCGGCAGGGTCGGCGCGCCGTGGCCCACCCGGGCCGGGTCGTCGATCATCCCGCTCATCACGATGCCGGTGACGACCAGCGTGAGGTCGGTGCCGAGCACGTACCAGGTGCAGCGGTCCGGGCCGGAGAAGGCCCGGGTGGAGGCGAGCGTCCAGAGGATCAGCGCGCCGAAGTAGATCCAGCCGGCGACCGGGTGGCGGAACTCCAGGTAGGAGTCGAAGTACCGGAGCAGCGCGTAGCAGAGCGCCAGCACCCGGAACGCGGATATCGCCCGCCAGAGCGGCAGTTCGACGGACATGCCGCCCGCCGCCACCGCGCCGGGTACCACCCCGGCTCTGCCGCCGTCCGTCATCCGTGCCGCCCCTCCCCCGGTGCCCGGCCGGCCCCGGTTCAGGCCGGCCCGGTCACTTCTGCTGCTCGTCGCCCTGCTCGGCGGCCTTCTCGGCCTCGGCCTTCTCCGCCTTCTCCAGCTTCTCGGCCTCGGCCTTCTCGGCCTTGGCGGCGGCCTGCTCGGCCTTCTGCACGGCCTTGCGCTCGGCGTCGGCCTTCTTCTTGTCGTCGGCGATCTGCCGCTTGGCGGCGGTCGCGTAGATGTCCACGTACTCCTGGCCGGAGAGCCGCATGATCTCGTACATCACCTCGTCCGTCACCGAACGGAGGATGAAGCGGTCGTTCTCCATGCCGTGGTAGCGGGAGAAGTCCAGCGGACGGCCGATCCGGATGCCGGGGCGGATGCCGAAGTTCGGGATCACCTGGCCGGGCGGCTGCACCTTCTCGGTGTCGATCATCGCGACCGGGATGACCGGCGCGCCGGTGGCCAGCGCGACCCGGGCCAGGCCGCCGACCTTGCCCCGGTAGAGCTTGCCGTCGGGCGACCGGGTGCCCTCGGGGTAGACGCCGAACAGCTCGCCCTGGTCCAGCACGGCGATCGCCGAGCGGATCGCCGCCTCGCCGGCGCCGCGCACGCCCGAGCGGTCCACCGGGAGCTGGCCGACGCCCTTGAAGAAGGCCGCGGTCAGCCGGCCCTTGATGCCCGGCGTGGTGAAGTACTCCGCCTTCGCGATGAAGGTCACCCGGCGCTTGATCAGCGCGGGGAAGAAGAAGGAGTCCGAGAAGGAGAGGTGGTTGCTCGCGATGATCGCGGCACCTTCGGCGGGGATGTTCTCCTCACCCTCGATCCACGGCCGGAAGAAGATCCGAAGCAGTGGCGCGACGATCATCTTCATCAGTCGGTAGAACAACCCGGGCCTCCTGTATTGCGGACCGGTCGATCCTAATGCCCCCCGGCGCCCGCCCGTGCCGCGCCCCGCCCCGACGGGGTGTCCGGGACCGGCGCCGGGCGGGGGTGTACGGGGCGGGCGGGCCCGTGGGACGATGCGGATTCCGCTGCCTCCCGCACCGGCGTCACCCCTCCAGCGTCCTCGCTCGCGAAGGAGCCCGCCATGCCGCTGCTGCCCGGCGCCGAACCGTACCACCACCGGGGCGGGCCGGTGGGCGTCCTGCTCTGCCACGGGTTCACCGGCTCGCCGCAGTCGCTGCGCCCGTGGGCCGAGGAGCTGGCCGCCGCCGGGTACACCGTCGCGCTGCCGCTGCTGCCCGGGCACGGCACCCGCTGGGAGGACATGCAGCTGACCCGCTGGGAGGACTGGTACGCCGAGGTCGAGCGGGAGCTGCTGGCGCTGGCCGCGGAGTGCGAGCGGGTCTTCGTCCTCGGCCTGTCGATGGGCGGCGGGCTGGCACTGCGGCTGGCCGCGGTGCACGGGCCGGCGGTCGCCGGGCTGGTGCTGGTCAACCCGTCGGTGCGCTCGGACAACCCCGCGAGTGTGCTTCTGCCGGTGCTGCGCCACCTGCTGCCGAGCCTGCCCGGGGTGGCCAGCGACATCGCCCGGCCCGGCAGCGTCGAGCTGGCCTACGACCGGACGCCGCTGCACGCCGCCTGGTCGCTGAGCCGGCTCTGGAAGGACGTGCAGGAACGGCTGCCGCAGGTGACCCAGCCGGTCCTGCTCTTCCACAGCCCGCAGGACCACGTCGTCTCCGCGGCCAACTCCGAGCTGGTGCTGGCCCGGATATCCTCGACCGATGTGACGGAGCGGCTGTGCCAGCGCAGCTACCACGTCGCGACGCTGGACCACGACGCGGCGGAAATATTCGCGGCCAGCCAGGACTTCATCCGACGGCTGGCTCCCGCACACGCGGCGGGCGTCACCCGGGTGGAATCCGACGATCACCAAGGCTGAAGGGCCGGAAGTGCACGAGATCAGCAGGGCGGGCGGCGAGGACGAGGCGCCCCGCGAGGACGGCAACACGGCGGGTGGCGCGGCGGCGGGCGGCGCGGCGCGGGCGGACGCCCCGAAGGCCGACGTCTCGAAGACGGACGTCTCCAGGCCCGACGTCTCGAAGACCGACACCCCGAAGACCGACACCCCGAAGAGCGACGCGACGGCCGACGGCGCGCAGGCCGACGTCCCGGAGAAGGGCGACGGCGGGGCCGCCGAACCGCCCCGGGGTCGGCGCGCGCCCGAACGCAGCCAGGCCGAGCAGGACGAGATCTTCGCCGCGCTGGTCGCCCAGTTCGACGACCCGGTCGACCTCAACAACCCGAACTGGCCGGAGATCGAGAACCTCCGGGCGCGCGGCGAGCTCAAGGGCGGCTTCAAGGACGGCACCGACCGCGGCCCCGGCGAGCCCGGCGACCTCGCCGACCTCGCGCCCCAGCCGCGCCCCCGCTCCGGCCGGCCGGTGATGCCGGCCGCCGACTCCGGCCCGCGCGACTTCGAACTCACCGAGGACCCGGACGAGGGCCACTTCGTCCCGCCGGAGCCGCCGCCGCTGCCGGAGGCCGACACCACCGCCAAGTTCGCCTGGCTCGCCGTGCTCGGCGGCCCCGCGCTGCTGCTCTTCGACGCGGTGGTCTGGCGCGAGGTCTCCGGCTGGCCGGCCTGGATCGGGGTGGCCGCCTTCCTCGGCGGCTTCGCCACGCTGGTGGTCCGGATGAAGGACCGCGACGAGGACGAACCCGAGGACCCGCACGGCGGCGCGGTCGTCTGACGGGCGCCCGGGGGCGCCCTGGCCCTCAGCCTGCCGGGAGCTCCAGCACGGCCAGCACCGGCAGGTGGTCGGTGGCGGCCAGCAGGTCGGCCGCGTCGACCCCGGGCAGTCCGTGCGGGACGCCGCAGGCGAGCACCTCGACGCCGGGCATCGCGAAGACGGCGTCGAGCCGCTGGTAGGGGTTGGCCGGGATGGAGGTCATCTCGCCGCCCCAGGGCGCGACCACGTGCCCGTCCCGGAGCCGCCCGGCCAGCGCGCGCCAGCCCGGCCCGTCCGGGTGCTCGTTGAAGTCCCCGGCGATGACGCCGAGTTCGGCGTGCCGCAGCTGCCCGTCGAGCAGCTCGAACTGCCGCAGCCGCTCGTCCGCGTCCAGGCTGAGGTGGCAGCTGGTGACCGTGAACGGCGCCGTCCCGGCCGCCCGGACCACCGCGGTCGCGAAGCCGCGCGCGTGCAGGCCGCGGGTCTTCGGCAGCAGCCGGTCGTGGACGGACAGCACCCGGACGCCGGGGCGGCCGAGCAGCAGCGGGCCGGCCGCGATCCGGCCGCCGCCGCTGAGGATCACGGTGCCGGTGCGCCGGGCCAGCCAGGCGGCCTGCCCGGTCGGCCGCCAGTAGCGCGGCGACTCCTGGACGCAGACCAGGTCCGGCGCGCAGGCCCGGATCACCCGGACCAGGGCGCGCCGGTCGTCGCGCAGCGAGCGGACGTTGTAGCTGAGCAGCCGCAGTCGGCGCGGCCCGGGCGGCGGCAGTTCGGCCGGTCCGGTGGTCATGTCGGTCCTCCCCTGGTCGTCGCCCACGACCGTACGGCAGGAGGCCGGCACCGGGAGGGAGAAACGGCGGCGGCGGCCGGCTCCACTGCTCGGAGCCGGCCGCCGTGATCCCCCGAGGGTGTGGTCTCAGACGGTGCGGGCCAGGTCGGCCGCGCCGGCGATGCCGGCCGCCGAACCCATCGAGGCGAGCACCACCTCGGCGCGCGGGCGGTGCACCCCGCCGGTCAGGTAGTGCTCGAAGGCCTTGGCGACCGGGTCGAGCAGCAGCAGCCCGGAGTCGGAGACGCCGCCGCCGAGCACGAAGACGCCCGGGTCGAAGAGCGCGGCGAGGTCCGCCATCCCCCGGCCCAGCCAGTCGGCCAGCTCGGCGTAGCACTCCAGGGCGAGCGGGTCGCCCTCCTCCGCCGCCTGGGTGATGTGGATGCCGCGGATGGTCTCGGCGACGCCGTCGTTGAGCTCCAGCATCCGCTTGCCGGCGACCTGGTCGGCGGCCGCCTTCTCCCGGCCGTAGCGGCGCAGCGCCCGGCCGGAGCCGTACTGCTCCCAGCAGCCCTTGCCGCCGCAGCCGCAGGGCAGGCCGTCCGGGACCATGTTGAGGTGGCCGATCTCGCCGGCCACGCCGAACCGGCCGCGGTGCAGCCGGCCGTCCAGGACGAGGCCGCCGCCGATGCCGGTGCCGACGGTGATCAGGACCATGTCGGCCTGGCCGGCGGCCGCGCCGTAGCGGTACTCGGCCCAGGCGGCGCAGTTGGCGTCGTTCTCGACGACCGCGGGCAGGCCGGTGAGCTCCTCGATCCGGCCGCGCAGCGGCTCGTCCTCCCAGTCGATGTTGGGGGCGAAGATCACCGTCGAGCGGTCGCGGTCGACGAAGCCGGGGGCGCCGATGCCGGCCGCGGTCACGTCGGGGTACTGCTCCTTGAGTTCGCGCACGGCCTGCGCGATCGCGTCGACCGCCCACTGCGGGTCGGCCGGGGTGGGCACCCTGGTCCGGGCCAGGATCTCGCCGGCCTCGTCGACCACGCCTGCCGCGATCTTGGTCCCGCCGACGTCGACGCCGATGGTCAGAGCCATGTGTCCCTCAGCTATTCACTCGTTCCCGCTGGACGGAACCGTACCGCCCAACCCAGCCCCCGTACACACCCGCGCCTACATTAACCGAAGACATTCCCGGCCCAACCCGGCCGAGCTCCTTCAAAAGTCGTACATTTTCACCGGTGCTGTCACAGGGTGAAGCCAGGACGTGACCCGAACGAGATCAGGGCTTCACTGCTTGACGGACGGCCCCTCAGGGCGCTCAGGGCCGTCCGTGGCGTCGGCGTCGAGGTCGACCCGCTCGGTGCGGGCGGGCTCGCCGGCGGTCCAGCGGCGCTCGTGGCCGGTCACGGCGGCCCGGTAGGCGGCCAGCAGCTCGGCCCCGGCGGCGGCGAGCCCGGTACCGGCGGCGGCGAGGTGGCCGTACACCTCGGGCTGCTTGTCGCGCAGCCGGTCGGCCAGCCCGGCCAGCGAGATCAGCGTCTCGGCGCTCGCCTCCTGGGCCTTCTCGCCGACGACGGAGGCGAACCGGCGCACCTCGTCCACCAGCGGGCCCAGCTCCGGCCCGAACGGGTGCGCGGGCCCGCCGTCCTGCTCGGCGGTGGGCTCGGTCCGGTCGTCGGTGGTGGTCATCGCGGGCGCCTCCTCAGCAGCGGCGACCGCACCCGCGGCCACCCGCCCCGACGCTACCGGACCGGGCCGAGCGCCCCGGCGGCACTCATCCGGGCCTCACACGGGCGAGCGGGCGAGTCCCCCGCCCCGAGCCGAAGGGCCCGCCGGTGCCGAAAGGGAGAGGCGAGGGAGCGACGAAGGAGCGAGGGAGCGACGACCGTCGGCGCCGGGTCAGGAGGGCCCGGAGGCGAGCGGGCGAGTAACAGGCCAGAGGGCCGGGTCCGGGGTGAAGCGGACGGTGAGGACGCCGTCCTGGAGGCCCGCGCCGGCCACGGTGCAGCGGCGCAGCGCCGACGGCAGGGCCAGCACCCGGCGGTGGGCGCCGAGGCCGACCACCAGTTCGTCGCCCCGCCGGACCAGGTCCAGGTCGGCGCGCTCGGCGCCGGGCAGGGCCAGGTGCCAGAGCAGCAGTCCCTCGGCGGCCAGCCGGTCCTCGACGGTCCACGGCCCGGCCGGGCGCGGCTCCGGGCCGGGGCCCGCGCCGTAGAGGCGGTCGGCGACGGCCTCCAGGGTGGCCTCGGCGGGCCCGGTGGCCAGCACCGGGACGTCGTCGGCGGCGGCCAGCCCGGCCAGTTCCGCCCGGCGGCGGCGGGCCAGCTCGGCCAGCCACGGGTCGGGCGAGTCGAGGGCGGCGTCCGGCAGCGCGCCGTGCACCACGACGGCGTCCGGGCGGTGGCCGTGCAGGGCCAGCCCGGCCCGGATCCGGCGCAGCTCGGCGAAGGGGTGGGCGTCGGCGGCGGTGACCAGGCGGACGCTGGTGCCGGGCGCGGTGATCGCGGCGCGCGCCTCGGCGAGTGCGCCGGCCGCCTTGCCGCGCGCCTCGTACAGCCAGTCGGCGGGCATCGGCACCCCGGCCAAGCCGGCCAGCAGCGGGCGCAGCGCCCGGGCGGCCTGGCGCTGCTCGGGGACCAGCCGGGCCAGGTAGCGCTCCAGCTGTTCGGGCAGCGCGAGGGTGGCGATGAGGTCGGCGGGCGGCGGGGCGAGCACCACGAGGACGTCCGCCTCGATCGCGGGCAGCGCGCGGAGCAGGGCGAGCCGGGCGGTGCCGGGGAGCGCGGTGAGCTCCTCGGGGTCGAGCGGGTCGGCGCCGAGCAGGTCGAGGGCGGGCTTGAGCCGGCCGCCGATCTCGCCGAGGGCGTGCCGGAAGGCGGCCTGCTCGTCGGTCCGGGCGACGGCCAGACCGGGCGCGTACCCGGCCGGTTCGGCTTCCAGCCGGACGTCGAGGGCGGCGTCCAGGGTGCGGTGCGGGTCGTCGGCCGCGAGCAGCAGGGTGCGCGCGCCCTGCCGGGCGGCGTGCAGGGCGGTGGCGGCGGCCACCGTGGGCGCCGCGTGGTCGCCGCTGACCAGGATGGTGCGTGTCGCCGTCATGCCGTGCCGCCCCGTTCGTCCGCCGCGGGTTCCGCCGTCAGCCCTGGGCCTTGGCGGTGCCGAGCTCCTCGACCCGCTTCTTCAGGCCGGCCAGGGCCCGGTCGATGATGACCTTCTCGGCCTTGCGCTTGATCATGCCGAGCATCGGGATCTTGACGTCGACGGCCAGCTGGTAGGTGACCTCGGTGCGGTCGGCGCCGAGCGGGGCCAGGGTGTAGGAGCCCTCCAGCGAGCGGAGCATCTGGCTGCGCACCAGGGTCCAGCCGACCTCGCGGTCGCCGTCCCAGGTGTAGGCGAGGACGTGCTCGTCGCGGATGGCGCCGGCGTCGAGCAGCAGCCGGACCTCGGCGGCGCGGCCGTTCTCGCCGGTCTCCAGGACCTCGACCTCCTGGACCTCGCCGGTCCAGGCCGGGTAGGCGGCGAAGTCGGCGATCACGGCCATGACCGCCGCCGGGGTCGCGTCGATGGTGATGCTCGACCTGGTGTGCTCCGCCATGGCATGGCCCTCCGCGTCGTCCCTGTGCTGCCGGTCCGGCCGAGTTCCTGCTCGGCCGGGTGCGCCCGGAGCAGGCTATCGCGACCTGCGATCGGCTCCGTCCCGCGGTGTGCCCCGGACGCCGTACGGCCGGCGCCGGAACGCCGACGGGACGCCGCCGGGACGCGGTCGGGACGCGGTCGGAGCCCGCCGGAGCGGCGCCCGTCCGGTGGCTACCGGCCGGTCACCCCGGGGCTGCCGTAGGGTGCCATTCGAACGACCCGGCCCCGACCTGGTCGGACGGGTCAAGGTGTGACACTTCGAACACCGGAGCCGACCCCCCTGGTCGAAGCTGCCTACCGGGCAGTAACGTCCTGCCGTCCCGCAGCGTCGCGAACGAGGAGCAGTCTTGCTCGACTTCAGCCTTCCGGCCCTCTACCAGGTACCGAGTGGCGGCAACCTCGCCGATGTCGTGCACCGCAACGCCGAGCTGCACCCCGAGGTCGCCGTGCTCAGCCGCAAGGTGGACGGCCGGTGGCAGGAGTTGACCGCCGCCCAGTTCCTGGTGGAGGTGCAGGCCGCCGCCAAGGGCCTGATCGCGGCCGGGGTCGAGCCGGGCGACCGGGTGGGCGTCATGTCCCGCACCCGGTACGAGTGGACGCTGCTGGACTTCGCGATCTGGACCGCCGGCGCGATCACCGTGCCGGTGTACGAGACCTCGTCCGCCGAGCAGGTCGAGTGGATCCTCGGTGACTCCGGGGCGGTCGCGGTGTTCACCGAGACCGCGACCCACACCGCGGTGGTCGAGGAGGTCCGCGACCGGCTGCCGGGGCTGGCGCACGTCTGGCAGATCGAGGGCCCGGCGCTGGCCGCGCTGGCCGAGTCCGGCCGGAAGGTGGCCGACACCACGGTCACCGAGCGCCGTTCGGTGGCGACCGCCGACTCGATCGCCACCATCGTCTACACCTCGGGCACCACCGGCCGCCCGAAGGGCTGTCAGCTGACCCACGGCAACTTCCTGGCCGAGTGCGGCAACGTGGTGGAGCGGCTGGCGCCGCTGTTCCGCACCGGCGAGAGCTCCGTCCTGCTCTTCCTGCCGCTGGCCCACGTGCTCGCCCGGATCGCCGAGATCGCCCCGGCGATGGCCCCGATCAAGCTGGGCCACGTCTCCGACATCCGGGACGTCACCGCCGAGCTGGCCTCGTTCCGGCCGACCCTCATCCTGGGCGTGCCGCGGGTCTTCGAGAAGGTGTACAACACCGCCCGGGCCAAGGCGCAGGCCGACGGCAAGGGCAAGATCTTCGACAAGGCCACCGACACCGCGATCGCCTACAGCCGGGCGCTGGACGCGGGCGGCGCGGGGCTGCTGCTCAAGCTGAAGCACGCGGTCTTCGACAAGCTGGTCTACAGCAAGCTGCGGGCGGCGCTCGGCGGCCGGGCCACCCACGCGATCTCCGGCGGCGCCCCGCTCGGCGAGCGGCTCGGCCACTTCTACCGGGGCATCGGCTTCACCGTGCTGGAGGGCTACGGCCTGACCGAGACCTGCGCGGCCACCACCTTCAACCCGTGGGACAAGCCGAAGATCGGTACGGTCGGCCAGCCGGTCCCCGGCTCCGCCGTCCGGGTCGCCGAGGACGGCGAGGTCTTCTTCAAGGGCCCGCACGTGTTCACCGGCTACTGGAACAACCCGAAGGCCACCGCCGACACGCTGAAGGACGGCTGGATCGCCACCGGCGACCTCGGCACGCTGGACAGCGAGGGCTACCTCACCATCACCGGCCGCAAGAAGGAGATCATCGTCACGGCGGGCGGCAAGAACGTCGCCCCGGCGGTGATCGAGGACCGGATCCGGGCGCACGCCCTGGTCGGCGAGGTCATGGTGGTCGGCGACCGCAAGCCGTTCATCGGCTGCCTGATCACCGTGGACGAGGACTTCTTCGTCAACTGGAAGAAGCTGAACGGCAAGCCGGCCGACGCCACGGTCGCCGACCTGCGCGAGGACCCGGACCTGCTGGCCGCCCTGCAGTCCGCGGTGGACGACGGCAACGCGGCCGTCTCGCACGCCGAGGCGGTGAAGAAGTTCCGCCTGCTGGACACCGTCTTCTCCGAGGAGAGCGGCCACCTGACGCCCTCGCTCAAGCTCAAGCGCAACGTCGTGCTGAAGGACTTCGCGGCCGACGTCGAGGCGATCTACCAGCGCTGACGCCCGGCAGCCGCCCCCTGGAGCCGCCGGTGCGGCCCGCCCCCTGAACGGTGGGGCGGGCCGCACCGGCCTTTGCCGTTGCCGCCTTTCCCGATCAGCCGGCCAGCAGCGAGGTCAGCCGCCCGGCCAGCAGGTCCCAGCGCCAGGAGCGGTCCACCCAGCGCCGCCCGGCCTCGCCCATCCGCCGGCGCAGCTCCTCGTCCCGGAGCAGCCGGACGATCCGCTCGGCCGCCGCCGCGGGCGTGCCGCCGGGCACCACGTAGCCGGTCTCCCCCTCCAGCACCGCGTCCGGCGCGCCGCCGGAGTCCCCGGCCACCACCGGCAGGCCGGTCGCCGAGGCCTCCAGGTAGACGATGCCGAGCCCCTCGACGTCCAGCCCGCCGCGCCGGGTGCGGCAGGGCATGGCGAAGACGTCCCCGGCGCCGTAGTGGGCCGGCAGCTCCTCCCACGGCACCGAGCCGGTGAACCGGACCGCCGGGCGCACGCCCCGGGCGTCCACCAGCTTCTCCAGCTCCGCCCGGTACGGGCCGCCGCCGACGATCAGCAGCACGGCGTCCGGCACCTCGGCGAGGATCTGCGGCATCGCCTCGAT
This sequence comes from Kitasatospora sp. NPDC093806, assembly GCF_040683335.1. Classification (NCBI taxonomy): domain Bacteria; kingdom Bacillati; phylum Actinomycetota; class Actinomycetes; order Kitasatosporales; family Streptomycetaceae; genus Kitasatospora; species Kitasatospora sp. NPDC093806. Next base: position 49,787 of record NZ_JBFBDO010000024.1, on the reverse strand, counting down.
CAGGGTGTCCTGGCCCTTGCGCGGCACCAGCCGGGAGACGCAGACCACCACCGGCCGGTCGGCCAGCCCGAGCCGCTCGCGCACCGCGGCGCCGCCGGAGTCCGGGTGGAAGCTCCGCTCGTCCACGCCGGGCGGCAGCTGCACCATCCGCGCGGCGGCGGCCGGCCCGACCGCGTCGGCGATCCGCGAACGGGTGTACTCGCCGAGGTAGGTGAGGACGTCGGTGCCGTCGCCGATCCGGCGCAGCAGCTGCCGGGCCACCGGCAGCTGGGCCCAGGCGGCCTCGTGCCCGTGGGTCATGCCGAGCAGCCGGCCGGCGCCGGCCCGACGCAGGGTGGGGGCCATCAGGCCGAGCGGGGCGGCGGCGCCGAACCAGACCGAGTCGCAGCCCTCCGCCTTCAGGATCTCGGCGGCCCGCCGGGTGACCCGGGGTGTGGGAACCATCACCTTCGTCCGGTCGCGGATCACCGGGAACGGCTGCTCGGCGTCGAAGCGCGCCACCTCGCTGCCGTCCCGCCACGTGGAGGCGTACACCACGACGCTCCCTGCGGGCTGACGGACGGCCATGTTGTGCACGAAGGCCTGGATGCCACCGGGCCTCGGCGGGAAGTCGTTGGTGACGATCAAGGTCTTGTGCATCAGGCCACGGCTCGCTCGGTCGGGGGGTGCGCGGTGTACCGCTGGGTGATCCGTACGATAGGTCAACACCATGGCCCGCCGGGAACGGAACCTCGTACGGCAACCGTTCCACCCCAGGGTCTGTCCTAGTACCTGGGCAGCCGGTGCGACCGGCCCGGCCCGCGGGGGCCAGGGCCCGGCACCGAGGCCCGGGCGTCCGTCGCGCGGCGCCTCCGGTGGGACGTCCGAGACGAACGAGGGAGCGCAGTGGAGTTGGCCCCGGCCACCGAGTCCGGTACGTCCAGCGGCGCCGACGGCCCCGGCACGGCGCTCGCCGTCCGCCGCGAGCCCGCGCAGCGCACCGAGCGCCCCTCGGGCCGCTCCGGGGCGCTCCTCGCGCTCGGCGCGAGCTGGGTGGCCACCCGGGCGCTGCTGGTGCTGCTGGCGACCGGCGTGCTGCGGATGCCCGGCGGGGACATCACCGCCGACGTCTGGATCATCTACCACGCCTGGTACGGCGTGCTGCAGACCGGCACCTTCCCGCTGGACGACGTCACCTGGCAGTACCCGCCCGGCGCCGCCCTGGTGATCCTGCTGCCGGGGCTGCTGCCCTGGTCGTACCTGGTCTCGTTCTGGGTGATCTGCGGCATCGCCGACGCGGCCGCGATGGCCCTGCTGGTCCGCACCGGCCTGCGCAAGGGCCGGGCGCTGACCGGCGCCTGGGTCTGGGTGGCCGGCGTCCCGCTGCTCGGCCCGATGATCTACAACCGCTACGACGTGATCGTCACCGCCATCGCGGTGGCCGGCCTGCTGGCGCTGATCCGCCGCCCGGCGATCGGCGGGCTGCTGCTCGGCCTCGGCGGGATCGTCAAGATCTGGCCGCTGCTCGGCCTGATCGGCACCCCGTCCGGCCGCCGCACCCACCGCTCCTGGACGGCTGCCGCCGCGGCGACCGCCTCGATCGGCTTCCTGCTGGCCGCCGGGATGAACGGCGCGTTCGAGTTCCTCACGTTCCAGAAGGACCGCGGCATCGAGGTGGAGTCGGTCGGCGCGCTGCCGATCCACTTCGCCCGGATCGCCGGGGCCTGGGACGGCAAGGTGATGATGAACTACGGCTCGGTCGAGATGCTCGGGCCGTGGGTGCCGGTGGTTTCGAAGGTGATGCTGGCCGGCTCGGTGATCGGCTTCGCCTGGCTGCTGGTCTGGCGGTACACCGCCCGCCGGCGCAACGCGGCCACCATGTACGACGCGGCGCTGGCCGCGCTGCTGATCTTCACCGTGACCAGCCGGGTGATCAGCCCGCAGTACCTGGTCTGGCTGGTCGGCGTGGCGGCGGTCTGCCTGACCGTGCGCGGCACCAGCCAGCGGCCGGTGGCGGTGCTGATCCTGGCCGCGACCCCGCTGACCCTGGTGGAGTTCCCGCTGATCTTCGGCGACGTGGTCGCCAGCAAGCCGACCGCGATCGCCGTCCTCACCGCGCGCAACCTGCTGCTGCTGGCCGCGACGGTGCTGTCCTGCGTCCGGCTCTGGCGCTCCACCCGCAAGGTCGAGCCGCTCCCGGCCACCGTGGTGCTGCCCCGCGCGGAGCCGGTGCCGGCCGCCGCGTACTCGGTGCGGCCCGGCATCGCCTACGAGCAGGATCTGCTGGACGGCATCGACCGCCCCGCCGCCGCGCCGGGCGAGCGGCGCTGAGGCCGCCGCCGGAGCCGCTTCCGGCGGCTCAGGCCAGCGCCCGGACCTCGGTGAGCCAGAGCCGGGTGAACTCGGCCAGGCCGAGCCCCAGCCGGTCGTGGAACAGCCCGTCCAGCCAGGCCTCCCGGTCGGCCCCCGGGCCGCTCTCGCCGACCGCGCGGTAGAACGCCACCAGCCGCTGCGTCCCGAACCGGCGGGCGATCAGGTCGCAGGCCAGCCAGGACAGCTCGTAGGCCTGCGCCAGGCCGTCCGCGCCGGCCGTGAAGTCCCGGTCCGCGGGCAGCGCGGCGGGCAGCCGGCCCGCGGCGACGTCCCGGGCCAGCTCGGGGGCGATCTGCCGGGCCGACCGGCCGGAGTCCCGGTAGCCGGTCCAGTCGGCGGCCCCCTCGGAGAGCCAGAGCGGCGTCCAGGACCGGGTGTCGGCGCGGGTCGCCACGTGCACCGCCTCATGGGTGACGACCACCTGCCGGCCGAAGGCGCTCAGCCGCCCGTACGCCTCCGGATTGACCAGCACCCGGTCCGCCGGGGCCTGCCGGGGCGCGCCGGGCGCCGCGACGGTGACCGCCGCCATCCCGGACCAGCCCGGCGAACCGTCCGCCAGCAGCCGGGTGAACTGCTCCCCGGTGGCGGGCAGTTCGAGCAGCAGCCGGCCGGCCCAGCCGGTGCCCCAGAGGGCCTCCACGGCGGGCACCGCCCGGTCGCCGACGGCGGCCAGCTCGGCCGCCTCGGGCGCGCCGTCCACCGCGAGCACCAGGCAGCGGGCGCCGGCGGCGGCCCGGACCGGGCCGAGGTCCCACAGAGGCGGGGAGCCGTCCGCCCCCTCCTCCCGCTCGACCCGCCAGCCGGCGGCCGAACGGGCCAGCGCCAGCCGGCGCGGGTGCACCACCGGCTGCTCGTCGTAGCCGGTCACGGTGACGGTCAGTTCGGCGGTGGCGGTGCACCGGCCGGCCGCGTCCACCGGGCCGAGCAGCAGGTTCCGGTAGCCGGCCCGGACCGGCAGCGCGGGCGGCCCGGCGGTCAGTGCGCGGGCCCGCTCGGCCAGCAGCGCCAGGACCTCGGCGTGCTCGTCGGTGGCCGCGGCGGCGGGACCGGCCGGACCGGCCCCGGGCAGCGACAGCTGGGCGAGGCCGCCGGCCGCGAGCAGCAGGGCGGTGCGCCGGGACGGCGGACGGCCGCCGGCGGGACCGGCGGCCGACGACGGATCGGGGCGGCTCAGAGCCGGATCACCCCCGCGACCGGCATCGCGGTGACGCTCTCGTAGCGGACCCTGGCGCCCGGGTAGGGGGCGTGCACGATCACCCCGCCGCCGGCGTACATCCCGACGTGGTGCATGTCGCGGTAGAAGATCACCAGGTCTCCCGGCCGTGCTTCGGAGAGGCCCACCCGCTGGCCGGCGTACGCCTGGGCCTGCGAGGTGCGCGGCAGGGTCACTCCGGCCTGCCGCCAGCTGTAGTACATCAGACCGGAACAGTCGAAGGCCTTGGGCCCGGTGGATCCGTAGACGTAGGGCGAGCCGATCATCCGCACCGCGGCGGCCAGCGCGGCGGCGCCGCGCTCGGAGGCGGGCGGGGTGGTGCCGAGGTCCAGCCGGTCGGTGCCGCGGGTGGCGCGCTGCTCGGCCTCCCGGGCGTCCTGGGCGGCCAGCCGGGCCCGCTCGGCCGCGCCGAGGCTGTTGAGCAGCTTCTGCGCCTTCGCCAGCCGCTGCTGGATCTGCTGCTTGCCGTCGGCCAGCGCCTTGCGGGTCTCCTCCAGCTCGGCGAGCTTGCCGGAGGTCTCCGAGCGGCGCTGGTCGAGCACCCGCTGACGGGCGAGCACCTCGTGCAGCGTCTCGTTCTGCCGCTCGGCGGCCTGGTCGATGCTGCGGGCCCGGGACAGGTAGCCCTCCGGGTCGGTGGAGAGCATCAGCTGGACCGTCTGCGCCATGCCGCCGCCCCGGTACTCGGCGCCGGCCACCGTGGCGAGGTCGCCGCGCAGCTGGTTGAGCTCGTCCTGGGAGACGGCGATCTGCTGCTGGAGCGTGCCGGTCTCGTGCTGGAGCCGCTGCTGCGCCTCCTGGGCGGCGTTGAACCGCTCGGAGGCCTGCTCGGCCTCGTCGTAGAGCTGCTCCACCTGCGCCTTGACGTCCTTGCGGCTGGTCGGCGCGTCCGGTGCGCCGGGCGCGGCCTGGGCGGTGCCGCCGGACGCCACGCCGAGCGCGGTGGTGGCCGCCGCGGTGAGCACGAGCGCCCGGGCGAGCGTGTGCGCACCTGACAGCGGGGAACGGCGGTGCACGGCCATGCGACGTCGGCTCCGATCCTGCGGCCCGGACCCGCCGCCGCCTCGGGTCAGGCGGCTCTGGAAGCGGGCGTCCGGTGGCAGACGTTAGCGAGTCCGGGCAACCGATTCCAAACCCCTCCGAAGCCGAATATTCGGCCACTAATCGGACATCAGACCGAGCTCCGGGAAAAGCCGCAGGCCCGGTCTCCCCGTGGAGGGGGACCGGGCCTGACGGAGGCCGACCGATCGTGGATCAGAGGCGCACGATGGTGTTGACCGGCATGTTGGAGGCCGACTCGTAGCGGACCGACGCACCCGGCTTGGGGGCGTGGATCACCTGGCCGCCACCGACGTAGATGCCCACGTGGTGCCGGTCGCCGTAGAAGATGACCAGGTCGCCGGGCTGGGCCTGGGAGATGTCCGAGCCGATCCGGGTACCGGCGTTGGCCTGCTCCTGCGAGGTGCGCGGCAGCGACACGCCCGCCTGGGCGTAGGCCCAGCCGGTCAGGCCGGAGCAGTCGAAGGAGTTCGGGCCGGTGGCGCCGTAGACGTACGGGGCACCGAGCTTGCTCTCCGCGGCGGCGATCGCGGCGGCGCCGCGCGAGCTGTTGGCGGCGGGCGCGGCCGGCTTGGGGGCGGCGGCGGCCGGGGCCGGAGCCGAGGCCGCCGGAGCCGGGGCGCTCAGGTCGGTGCGGGGGGCGTTGTCGCGGGAGGCGCGCTCGGCGTCGGCCTTCGCCTTGGCGGCCTTGGCGGCCTCGGCCTTGGCGGCGTCCGCCTTCGCCTTGGCCTCGGCGGCGGCCTTCTCCTCGGCGGCGCGGATCGCCTGCCGCTCCTGCTCGGTGAGCGTGTTGAGCAGCGCCTGGGCCTTCGCCAGCTTGCCCTGGACGTCCTCCTTGGAGGACTTCAGCTGCTGGGTGGTGGACTCCAGCTCGGCGAGCTTGTTCTGGGTCTCGGTGCGGTCCTGGTCGAGCCTGCGCTGCTGCTCCTGGAGCTCCTTCAGCGCGCCGGACTGGGTCGAACCGGCCTGGTTGATGGCGTCGGCCTGGCTGAGGAAGTTGTCCGGGCTGGAGGAGAGCATCAGCTGGACGGTCTGCGATATGCCGCCGGTGCGGTACTGCTCGCCGGCGATCTCGGCGAGGCCGCCCTGGGCCTCGGTGACCGTGGCCTGCTGACGGGCCACCTTGTCCTGCAGCTCGGCGACCTGCTTCTGCAGCTCCTGCTGCTTGGCCTGGGCGCCGTTGTACTTCTCGGTGGCGACCTCGGCCTGCTCGTTGAGCTGGTCGACCTGCTCCTTGACCTGGTCCTTGGTCGGCGCCGGGTCGGCGTGCGCGCCGGACTGCGCGGAGAGGGCGACGGCTGCGGCGGCCAGACCGGTCATGATCGAGACGCGGGTGCGGCCGGCGGGCTTGGGACGACGATGGGACGCCACGAAGGCGGACTCCTTCTTCCTCATCCGCCTACCGGGTGAGCTGACGGGTTCGGGCTGGAAGCGTGCCCTACGACGCCTCACCGTCCGCTCGCGCGGCCGACCTGGCGCCGATTCACCCCGGAGGAACGTGGTTCCCCGGCTCCGTTCCACAGCGCCCGGTGGTGCTGGGCCCTCACGCGAACGAGCCGTCCGGCCCGTCCCGCTGCTTCGCGAACTCGACGGTAAACCTCCGCCGCCACCCGGGCTGGGTGATCGACTGTGCGGTGGTTCGAGTCACGACCCTAGTAACAGTTCCGTGATCCGTTCAAATCCTTGTCAGAAAAAAGTCGGAAGAATACCCAAGTTCCCTTGTGAATATGACCGGGTGTGATCACGTTCCCACGCGGAGCTGATCGTTTCTCACGATGCGGTCGAACCCGCTGCCGAAACGCCGACGCCACCCCCGAGACGGAGGTGGCGCGGATCACAGGCCCGCCGGACGTCCGGCGGGCGTGTCGTGACGGGCGGTCAGACCCGGCGGATGGTGTTGATCGGCATGGCGTCGGCCTTCATCACCTTCACCACGTCACCGGTGTGCGGCGCGTGCACCACCATGCCGTTGCCGATGTACATCCCGACGTGGCTGCGGTCGGGGCGGTAGATGATCAGGTCGCCCGGCTGGGCCTCGGCGAGCGAGGACACCTTGGCCCCGACGTTGCCCTGCGCCTGCGAGGTGCGCGGCAGCGAGATGCCGGCCTTCCCGTAGGCCCAGACCATCAGGCCGGAGCAGTCGAAGGTGCTCGGGCCGGTGGCGCCCCACACGTACGGCGAGCCCTGCTTGCCCATCGCGTTGGAGACGGCCGCGCCCGCCATGCCGCTGGCCTGCGGCAGGGTGCCGAGGTCGGGGCGGTCGGTGCCGCGCGAGGCCCGGTCGGCCTGCTGCTGCTGCGCCTTCAGTGCCGCGCGGTCGGCGGCGCTGAGCGAGTTCAGCAGGTCCTGGGCCTCCTTCAGCTTCTTGTTGACCTCGGCCTTGGACTGGTTCAGGTCCTTGGTCGTGGTGTCCAGCGAGGCCAGGATGGCGGCCGCCTCGGCCTTCTGCTGGTCGAGCCGACGCTGCTGGTCCTGCAGGCCCTTGAGCGCCTCGGCCTGGCTGGAGCTGGCCTGCTGGACGCTGGAGGCCTTGTCCAGGTAGCCGGACGGGTCGGAGGAGAGCATCAGCTGGACCGACGGGTCGATGCCGCCGGTGCGGTACTGCTCGCCCGCCACCTCGGCCAGCCCGGACTGAAGCTGGGTCATCTGCTCCTGGCCGCGGGCGACCTGGTCCTGGACCTGGTCGGCCTGCTTGCGCAGCTGGTCGGCCCGCTCCTTGGCGCCGTTGTACTTCTCGGTGGCCTGCTCGGCCTCCTCCTGCAGCTGGTCGATCTGCGCCTTGACGTCTTCCTTCTTGGGCGACGGCGTGGGCGCGGCGTGCGCGGCGACCTGGGCGGAGAGGGCGACCGCGGTCGCCGCGGCAGCCGTGAGCACGGAGACCCGCGCGCGGCTCGGCTGCTTGGGACGGCGGTGGGAGGCCAAAAGACCGGCTCCTTCTTCCTATGGCCTCACCCAATCGGGTGAGAATCCGGAAAATAGGTTTGACGCAAGACCCTAGTGAAGATCCACGCTTTGCGCCACTCCCACGATCGCGTGAACGCGGCCCCCACGCCCTGACTTCACGAGATCCGCACAACCCGGCCATCCAGGCGCTGAGCAGGCGTCATTCCGATCGGCCCGGTCCCCCGGCCGGACTACGGCCGGGCCAGCCGGTTGAGCAGCAGCACCGAGGCGACGGGGCGCGCGCCCGCCTTCCGCACGCCCTCCGCGACCTCCCGGTCCGCCGAGACCACCACCACCGGGCGCCCCTGCGGCTCGGCCCTGACCAGCCGGCGGATCAGCTCGTCCGCCGTCTCCCCGGTCCGGCTGAACCGCACCCGCACCCCGCGCGGCGGCGCCATGATCACCGGCACGTCCAGGTCCTGGCCGTCGAACACACAGGTGACCTCCGCCTGGGTGCGCTGCGCCAGCATCGCCAGACCGCCCAGCAGCCGGATCCGCTGCTGCTCCAGCGGCAGCGTCGGATAGCCGGTCTTGGTCACGTTGTAGCCGTCCACCACCAGATGGACCTGCGGGATCGCCAGCAGCTGGTCCAGCAGCGCCGGATCGTCCTCCGCCAGACCGCGCCGCGCCACGTCGTGCGGCGAGGCCGCGCCCGGCACCACCGCCTCCACCAGGTCCGCCGGGCGGATCTGCGAGACCGGCAGCGCCAGCTCGCGCTGCAGGCCCTGCGCCGACTGGAGCACCGTGTCCAGCAGCAGCCGCAGCCGCATGTCCTCGACGCTGCGTCCCTCGCGGGCCGACCGGCGGCCCTGCTCGGCGGCGGTCTCCAGCTCCGTCACCCGGTGCTTCAGCCGCCGCGCCTCGTTCTCCGCGGCGCTCCGCTCGGCCGCCGCCTGCGCCTTGACCGCCTCCAGCTCGGCGGTCACCTTCCGGGTCTCCGCCTGCGCCCGGCGGGTGTCGCTCTCCAGCGAACGCAGCTTCCGGCGCAGCGACTCGGCCTCCTTGCGGACGTCCTCCGACTCGGCCCGCTGCCGGTCCAGGTCGGACCGGGCCGTCGTCCGCAGCTCGGCCAGCTCGGCTTGGAGCTTCTCCACCAGCCGGGCCGCCTCGGCCGCCGCGCCCTCGGCGCCGGCCCGCTCGGCCTCCTCGCCGACCTCGGCCACCAGCCGGCTCCACCCGGCCGAGCGCACCAGGTAGGCGGCCGCGGCCACGTCCATCGGATCGGCGGCGCCCGGCACCGTGCCCGACTCCAGGGCCCGGACCAGGTCCGGCTGGCCGAGGCGCAGCCGCTCCGCTATCCGGGCCCGGAAGGCCGGCTCGGCCTCCAGCGCGGCCGCCAGCGCGGTGGCCGCGTACTTGGCCCGCCGGGCCGGGGTGAACTTGGCGTACTGGCGCAGCGACTGGGGCAGTTCGGCGAGCGGCAGGCCGCCGAGCGCGTCGGCGGCCAGGCCGACCACGCGCCGGCGCACGCCCTCGGGCAGCGGCCGGTCCAGCTTCTCGGCGGCCTTCCCCGGCCCGCCCGCCGTACCTTCGCCCGCCGACTCCTCGACGGGTTCCGACCCGGCCGGCTCCCCCGCCCCGCGGACTGCCGCCGGCTCGTCACCGCCACCGGACTCCTCGCCGACCGGCGCCCCGGCCGGGGTCTCGGTGCCGAAGGGGGCGGCCCCGGCCGCGTCCGGCGCCCGCACGTCCACAGCGGGCTGCCGCCCCTGCGGCCCGGCGGGCTCCTTCGCTGCGTCCACCACGTCCTCGGCTCCGATCCTGGTCCAGTGGGGCGCGGCCGTCGGCCGCCACCCCCGTCACACTCCGCGCGTTCTCTCCGTATTGTCCCGTGCGGTGGGCGGCCACGCCGCACACCACCCACCACACGGTTCCCGGCTCCGGGCTCAGCCCTGCTCGGCGGCCTCGGCCTCGGCGTCCGCCGCGCCGGGGCGGGCCACCAGCTCGACCTGGTCCACGGCGTTGCACCAGCGGCAGCGCACCGACTCGACGGTCTCGCTGAGCACCTGGGTCTCCTCGACCTTGGATTCGCCGGCCAGGTCGAAGTGGAGGAACTCGGTGACCCGCGCGGTGCGGGTCACGTCGAAGCGGGTCAGGTTGCCGCAGAGCGTGCAGCGCCAGCGCGTCTCGGCGGTCAGGGCGGGGACGGTCATCGGGGGTCCTCTCGGGTGGTCCCTGGTGGGCTCAGGCGCTCCCCCCGGAGCCCCGGCGTCGGCGGCGGGAGGCGGGATTGCCCGCCCCAAGCCTATTGCCTGGGGCAACTGTCGGGGCCACCGGTTTGCCATCTCCGAGCGGTGGTCCGGCGGTAGTCCACCTGCCGTAACCGCACCGGTGCCCGGCCCTGCGGCGGGCGATGCTGGCCCCATGGCGATCCCGGTCCTCGACCGCGCCGGTGCGCGCGGCGGTCGGACGGACCCCGCCGCCCCGGCGGTCTGCTACGCCCTGATCGCGCTCAACACCGCGGTCTTCCTGCTCGGACCGGCCGCCGGGCTCAACCCGCTGTACGGGCGCGGCCAGCCCCGGGTCTGCGCCGAGCAGCGCTACGAGCAGCGCTGGGGCGCGGTGCCCGCCGAGCTGCTGACCGGCCGCCCGCTGACCGCCGACCAACTGACCGAGGCCCCCGACCCGGTGCCCGGCTGCCCGGCCGCGCCCACCCCCGGCAAGCACCCCACGCTCTCCGCGCTCTCCGGGCTCTTCCTGCACGGCGGCTGGCTGCACCTGCTCGGCAACCTGCTCTTCCTGCACGTCTTCGGCCCCACCGTGGAACGCCGGCTCGGCCGCGCCCGCTTCCTCCTCTTCTATCTGGCGGCCGGCGCGCTGGCGACCTACGGCTTCGCGCTGGCCGAGGCCCACTCGCCGGACGCGACCCGGGTGCTGATCGGCGCCTCGGGGGCGATCTCCGGCATCCTCGGCGCCTATCTGCGCCTCCACCCGCGCGCCCGGGTGACCACCCTCGTCCCGCTGCTGCTCTTCCTGCCGCTGCGGTTCCCGGCCTGGCTGGTGCTCGGGCTCTGGTTCGCCCTCCAGTGGTGGTCGGTCCACTCGGCCGGTCCCGGGGTGGCGTACCTGGTGCACGTGATCGGTTTCGCGGCCGGTTTCCTCTACGCCTGCACACTGGCCGAGCGCCGGCCGAGGGCCGCCCGCCCCCCGCGACGGCCCGGCTGACGCCCGATACCCTGGCGGCACCTCACAAAGGAGCTCCCACCGTGATCACCGCCATCGTCCTGATCAAGACCAGCGTCGACCGCATCCCGGAGATCGCCGAGGCGATCGCCGCCATCGAGGGCGTCAGCGAGGTCTACTCGGTGACCGGCGGGTACGACCTGGTCGCGATGGTGCGGGTGCGCCGACACGACGACCTCGCCGAGGTGATCCCCGGCCGGCTCAACAAGGTCCCGGGCGTGGCCCACACCGAGACCCAGATCGCCTTCCGCACCTACTCCCAGCACGACCTGGAGGCCGCCTTCGCGATCGGCCTCGACGAGTAGGACCGCCGGGCCCTCAGCCCTCCCGGCGAGTGTCGGCGACGCAGCGGCCGCCCTCGTTCCGGTAGTTCCAGGCCGCGCCGTCCGTGACCAGCTCGCGGACGGCGGTCAGGAACCGGTCCACGTGCTCGTCCGGGGTGCCCGCGCCGAAGCTCACCCGGATCGCGTTGAGGCTGCGCTCGCCCGGCAGCGACGGCTCGGGCGCACCGCACTCGGACGGCGCGGCCTCCTCGTCGCCGAGCAGGGTGCGCACCAGCGGGTGGGCGCAGAACAGGCCGTCGCGCACCCCGATGCCGTACTCGGCGGAGAGCGCGGCCGAGAAGTGCGAGCTGTTCCAGCCGCGGACGACGAAGGAGAGCACGCCCACCCGGGCGGAGTCGTCGCCGAACAGGTTCAGCACCCGGACCTCCGGGATCTCCGCCAGACCGGTCTTCAGCCGGTCGACCAGCACCCGCTCGCGCGCCTCCAGCGCGTCGAAGCCGGCCTCGGTCAGCGCCCGGCAGGCCGAGGCGATCGCGTACGCGCCGATGACGTTCGGCGAACCGGCCTCGTGCCGGGCCGGGCCGGTGTGCCACTGCACGGCCACCGAGCCGTCCGCCTCCCGGGCCACCGTGCGGGTGGCGCCGCCGCCGGCCAGGTACGGCTCGGCCTCGTCCAGCCAGTCGGCCCGGCCGGCCAGCACCCCGGCGCCGAACGGCGCGTACAGCTTGTGCCCGGAGAAGGCGATCCAGTCCACGTCCAGCTCGCGCACCGAGACCCGGTGGTGCGGGGCCAGCTGCGCGGCGTCCAGCACCACCCGGGCGCCGTGCCGGTGGGCGGTCCGGGTCAGCTCGGCGACCGGCCAGAGCTCGCCGGTGACGTTCGAGGCGCCGGTGACGCAGAGCAGCTTCGGGCCCTCGGGGGCCTCGGCGAGGGCGGCGTCGAAGGCGGCGACGGCCTCGGCGTGCGAGCGGGGGGCGCGCAGGTAGCTGACGGTGAGACCGGCGTGCGCCCAGGGCAGCAGCGAGGCGTGGTGCTCGGTCTCGAAGGCGAACACCCGGGTCCCGGCCGGGACGGCGGCGGCCAGCAGGTTCAGCGAGTCGGTGGTGGCGCGGGTGAAGACCACCTGGTCGCCCTCGCGCAGGTCGAGGAAGTCGGTGACGGTGCGGCGGCTCTGCTCGAAGAGGTCGGTGGAGAGCTGCGACAGGTAGCCGGCGCCGCGGTGCACGCTGCCGTAGTAGGGGGCGTAGGCGGCGACGTCGTCCCAGACCCGCTGGAGCGCCGGGGAACTGGCGGCGTAGTCGAGCGCCGCGTAGCCGACCTTGTCGCCGTTGGCGAGCGGGACCTGCACGTCGTGGCCGAGGACGGGGAGCGGGGTGCAGAGATCGGTGGCGACGGAAGACATGAGGATGCACTCCTTCTACGGGTCAGGACCCCGGGAGTGCGTAGTCGTCCGGCGTCCGCGCTTGTCACGCGGACGGTTTGCCGCATGACCCGGTCCTCACCCAGGGCACCCCGCCACGGACGGAGGGTTGCCGGACAGCAAGCTGGGGCTTGACGCTGTCACTCATGACCTGGCCAAGACTCTAGGTCGGGTCCGCCCCGTGGTCAAACAGCCGTCCACATCCCGGACACCCGTGGGACATGCCGAGGGGCCGGCCGGGAGTCCTCCCGTACCGGCCCCAACTGCCGCCCGGCTACCGGGCGGTGGCCTCCGACCAGTGCTTCAGCAGATCGCGCGCGGCGCCCGAGTCGATCGCCGCGGCGGTCCGCCGCATGGCCGATCCGAGCTGCTCGGCGAGCGGCGCGTCGGTCAGGTCGAGCGCCACCAGCGCCGCCGCCGAGTTCAGCAGCACCGCGTCCCGGACCGGCCCCTGCTCGCCGGCCAGCACCCGGCGGGCGACCTCCGCGTTGTACGACGGGTCGCCGCCGCGCAGCGCCTCGATGCCGACCGGCTCGATGCCGACCTCGCGCGGGTCGAAGGAGGCCTCGGTGACGGCGCCGTCCCGGACGATCCACACCCGCGAGGTGGTGGTGATGGTGAGCTCGTCCAGCCCGTCGTCGCCCCGGAAGACCAGCGCGGAGGCGCCGCGCCGGGCCAGCACGCCGGCGATCAGCCCGGCGAGCCGGGTGTCGAAGCAGCCGATCGCGTGCGCCGTCACCCGGGCCGGGTTGGTGAGCGGCCCGAGGATGTTGAACGCGGTGGGCACGCCGAGGTCGCGCCGGGCCGGCGCGGCGTGCCGCATCGACGGGTGGAAGGTGGCCGCGAAGCAGAAGGTGAGCCCGACCTCCTCGGCGACCTCGGCGACCCGGCGCGGCCGGAGGTCCAGCCGGATGCCCAGCCGCTCCAGCACGTCCGAGGAGCCGCTGGCCGAGGAGGCGGCCCGGTTCCCGTGCTTGACCACCTTGGCGCCGGCCGCCGCCGCGACGATCGCCGACATGGTGGAGATGTTGACGGTCTTGGCCCGGTCGCCGCCGGTGCCGACGATGTCCACCGCCGGGCCGGGGATGTCCAGCGGCTCGGCGTGCGCGTACATCGAGTCGACCAGGCCGGAGATCTCGTCGACCGTCTCGCCCTTGGCCCGCAGCGCCACCATGAAGCCGGCCACCTGCACCGGGGAGGCCTCGCCGCTCATGATCCGGTCCATCGCCCAGGCGGTGGCCGAACGGTCCAGGTCCTCCCCCCGCAGCAGCGCCGACAGGATGTCCGGCCAGGTGCGGACCACCTGCGCGGGGTCGCTACCGCCGTTCGCAGGGTGCACGTTCACCATGGCTGACTCCAGCTCTCGTTCCCCGGCGCGCGGGGATGGACCGTAGGGACGGAGTCAGCCTATCGAGCGGCGGGGCCCCGGGGCTCGGCCGTTCGTCCTTCTTCTCTTGTGGTGAGACAGCTGCGGTAGGCCGGCTACCGGGCGACCGGCGCCCGCTTGGCCAGCCGGCCCCGCAGCAGCGTGGCACCGGCCTCGGCCAGCGCCACCGGGTCCACCGGCTGGGAGATCGCCGCGTCGGCCCGGCTCCAGGCGGCCAGCCAGGAGTCCTGCGGCCGGCCGATCAGCACCAGCACCGGCGGGCAGCCGTAGATCTCGTCCTTCAGTTGCCGGGCGAGCCCGAGCCCGCCGGCCGGCACCGCCTCGCCGTCCAGCACGCAGAGGTCGACGCCGCCCTTCTCCAGCGCCTTGAGCACCGCGGGGGTGGTCGCGCACTCCAGGTAGGTCAGCTCCGGCAGATCCTCCGCGGGCCGCCGCCCGAGCCCGGTCAGCACCTGTTCCCGGGTGGTGCGGTCGTGGCTGTAGACGAGAACGGTCAGCGTCTCGTCGGTCGTGTACGCCATGGGCCCTGCTCCCTCAACTGTGATCCGGACCACGTTCGCCTGTCTCCGGATGCTACTCCCGATCACCCACCGCCGAGCCCCATCCCGCGTGATCCTTCTCAAGCCGCCGCGCCCGCGACTGGTCCGGGCGGAGGACAGCGCGTCACCCCCGCCCGCACGGTCCACCCGTACGGCGGACGGACGGCCCGTCCCCTTACTACCGACGGCCCCCGCAGGGGTGACAGGACACGCCGGAAAGGGCCCTGAACGGGCCTTCGAGGAACCGTCAGAAAAGGGACACGCCGCTGCTCAGCACCGGTCCGGACGGCTCGTCGGCCGTCAGGGGGGCATACCGCACGCACCGGACACTCCGAGGGAGACCCCCCGACGTGAAGACGGAATAAGGGACCGACATAATGTCCGTCGTGGCGACAGCAACAGCAGTAGAAACCGGGCACGCGCACGGATCGGTCAACCGGCCGAACATGGTCAGCGTCGGAACGATCGTCTGGCTCAGTTCCGAGTTGATGTTCTTCGCGGCCCTCTTCGCGATGTACTTCACGCTCCGCTCCGTCAAGGGGCCGGAGTTCTGGACCGAGAAGGCGCACGCCCTGAACGTGCCCTTCTCCTCGGTCAACACCACGATCCTGGTGCTCTCCTCGCTCACCTGCCAGCTCGGCGTGTTCGCGGCCGAGCGCGGGGACGTGAAGAAGCTCCGCTCGTGGTTCGTCATCACCTTCGTGATGGGCGCGATCTTCATCGGCGGCCAGATCTTCGAGTACACCGAGCTGGTCAAGAAGGACGGCCTCTCGCTGTCCTCCGACCCGTACGGCACGGTGTTCTACCTGACCACCGGCTTCCACGGTCTGCACGTGACGGGTGGTCTGATCGCCTTCCTGCTGGTCCTCGGACGGACGTACGCAGCCAAGCGCTTCACGCACGAGCAGGCCACCGCCGCGATCGTGGTGTCGTACTACTGGCACTTCGTCGATGTCGTGTGGATCGGCCTGTTCGCGACCATCTACCTGATCAAGTAACCAGCTGATCAGGTCGCTGGCCACCGGCCTCGGGTCCCGCCCTCACCGGCGACGGCCCGATTTCGCCGGTGGCGACGCTCCCACCGACCGACCGCGCGCGCAGCCCTAGACAGGCAGCCTCGTGCCGGCCAGACCGGCCGCCGGGTGCACCCACCAGTCGACCAGATCCTGACACCGGGGTTATTCCGTGAAAAAGCTCTCCGCACGACGGCGCCACCCACTGGCGGCGCTGGTCGTCCTACTTCTCGCCCTGGCGGCAACCGGGGGGCTGTACGCCGCGTTCGCGCCCGCCGACAAGGCGCAGGCCGACGTCGCCGCGCAGTCGCTCGCGATCGATGAGGGCAAGAAGCTCTTCGCCGTGGGCTGCTCCTCCTGCCACGGCCTGAACGGCCAGGGCTCCAGCGACGGCCCGAGCCTCGTCGGCGTCGGTGCCGCCGCGGTGGACTTCCAGGTGGGCACCGGCCGCATGCCGGCCCAGCAGCCCGGCGCCCAGGTGCCGCGCAAGAAGAACATCTACTCGCAGGCGGAGATCGACCAGCTCGCCGCCTTCGTCGCCTCGCTCGGCCCCGGTCCGGTGACGCCGACCGAGGAGCAGTACACCTCGACCAACCCCGAGGACCTGTCCAAGGGTGGCGAGCTGTTCCGCACCAACTGCGCCCAGTGCCACAACTTCGCCGGCCAGGGCGGTGCCCTGACCCAGGGCAAGTACGCCCCGTCGCTGGAGGGCGTGGACGCCAAGCACATCTACGAGGCCATGCAGACCGGCCCGCAGAACATGCCGTCGTTCCCGGACAGCATCATGCCCGAGGAGCAGAAGAAGCAGATCGTGGCCTTCGTTCGCCACACCACCAACGATGAGCCGAACCCCGGTGGTCTCACGCTCGGCAGCCTCGGTCCGGTGACCGAGGGTCTGTTCGGCTGGATCTTCGGTCTCGGCGCGCTCATCGCGGTCGCGATCTGGGTCGCCGCCCACACCACCAAGGCCAAGAAGTCATGAGCCAGGACATGTCAGAAGAGAAGCTCCCGGAGTCGCACGGCTCCGCCGGGCACCACGAGGCGGCCGTCCACGACGACCCCTTCGCCGACCCCGGCCTGCCGGCCCACCAGCCGCGCCGCACCGACATCGACGAGAAGGCCGCCAAGCGGGCCGAGCGTCAGGTGTCGCTGATGTTCGTCGTGTCGATGATCGCCACCGTGGGCTTCATCGCCTCGTACGTGGCCATCGACCCGGACAAGATCGTCTACGTCTTCCCGCTGGGCCACATCAGCGCGCTGAACTTCGCCCTGGGCATGACCCTCGGCGTGGCGCTGTTCCTGATCGGCGCGGGCGCGGTCCACTGGGCCCGCACCCTGATGTCGGACCACGAGATCCCGGCCGAGCGTCACCCGATCGAGGCCGACGACGAGGTCCGCAACGACGTCATCGAGCAGTTCAAGACCGGTGCCGCGGAGTCCGGCTTCGGCCGTCGCAAGATGATCCGCAACACCCTCATCGGTTCGATGGCGCTGGTCCCGCTCTCCGGCGTGGTGCTGCTGCGCGACCTGGGCCCGCTGCCCGAGGACAAGCTGGAGCACACCGGCTGGCTCGAGGCCACCGACGCCAAGCCGCTGCAGCTGATCAACATGAACACGAATCAGCCGATGAAGGCTGAGGACATCATCCAGGGCTCGCTCACCTTCGCGATGCCCGAGGGCCTGCACACGCACGACGAGGACTTCCAGCAGCGGATCGCCAAGGACGCCCTGATGCTCGTGCGGATCGCGCCCGAGGACATCAAGGACGAGCGGTCCAAGGAGAAGGGCTTCGAGGGCATCCTCGCCTACTCCAAGATCTGCACCCACGTCGGCTGCCCGATCAGCCTCTACGAGCAGCAGACCCACCACGCGCTCTGCCCCTGCCACCAGTCGACCTTCGACCTGGCGGACGGCGCGCGCGTCATCTTCGGCCCGGCCGGCCACCCCCTGCCGCAGCTGAAGATCACCACTGACGAGAAGGGCTTCCTGGTCGCCCACGGCGACTTCGACGAGCCCGTCGGCCCGAGCTACTGGGAGCGTGCTCGATGAGTAGCGCGAGCAGCACCACCTCCGGTGCCGCCAAGCCCGCCAGCAGCACGCGCGCCAAGCCCGCGAACAAGTGGGAAGCCGCAGCTGACTGGACGGACGGCCGGCTGGGGATCTACTCCCTCGCCCGGGCGAACCTCCGCAAGATCTTCCCGGACCACTGGTCCTTCATGCTCGGTGAGATCTGCCTCTACACCTTCATCATCATCATCCTGACCGGCGTCTACCTGACGCTGTTCTTCAAGCCCTCGATGGGCGAGGTCATCTACGACGGGTCGTACGTCCCGCTCAAGGGCATCCCGATGTCCGAGGCGTACGCGTCGACGGTCGACATCAGCTTCGAGGTGCGCGGCGGTCTGCTGGTCCGCCAGATCCACCACTGGGCCGCCCTGGTCTTCGTCGCGGCGATGCTCGTGCACATGCTGCGCGTCTTCTTCACCGGCGCGTTCCGCAAGCCGCGCGAGATCAACTGGGTCTTCGGCTTCCTGCTGCTGGTCCTGGGCATGTTCGACGGCTTCTTCGGCTACTCGCTGCCGGACGACCTGCTGTCCGGCACCGGTATCCGGTTCATGGAGGGCGCCATCCTGGCGGCCCCGCTGATCGGCACCTACGTCCAGATGTTCCTGTTCGGCGGCGAGTTCCCCGGCCACGAGATCGTGCCGCGGTTCTTCACCATCCACGTGCTGCTGATCCCGGGCATCATGGTCGGCCTCCTGGTCGCCCACCTGATCCTGGTCTTCTACCACAAGCACACCCAGTGGGCCGGGCCGGGCAAGACCGAGAAGAACGTCGTCGGCATGCCGCTGATGCCGGTCTACATGGCCAAGGCCGGTGGCTTCTTCTTCCTGGTGTTCGGCCTCATCGCCGTCATCTCGGCGATCGCCACCATCAACCCGATCTGGGCGTACGGCCCGTACCGCCCCGACCAGGTGTCCACGGACGCCCAGCCGGACTGGTACATGGGCTTCTCCGAGGGGCTCGTCCGCATCATGCCGGGCTGGGAGATCAGCATGTGGGGCCACACCCTGAACATGGGTGTGATCGTCCCGCTGATGATCGTCTTCCCGCTGGTGCTGGTCTCGATCGCCCTCTACCCCTTCATCGAGGGCTGGATCACCGGCGACAAGCGCGAGCACCACATCCTGGACCGCCCGCGCAACGCCCCGGTCCGCACCGCGCTCGGCGCGGCCTGGATCAGCCTGTACCTGATCCTGCTGGTGGCCGGTGGCAACGACCTGTTCGCCACCCACCTGCACCTGTCGCTGAACGCGGTCACCTACTTCGTCCGCGTGGGCATGTTCGTGGTCCCGGTCATCGTCTTCATCATCACCAAGCGCTGGTGCCTCGGCCTCCAGCGCCGTGACAAGGAGAAGGTGCTGCACGGCCGCGAGACCGGCGTCATCAAGCGCCTGCCGCACGGCGAGTTCATCGAGGTGCACGCCCAGCTGCCGCAGAAGGACCTGCACACGCTCACCGCGCACGAGCAGATCCAGCCGTTCGAGCTGGCCGCCGAGACGGACGAGAACGGCGTGGCCCGCAAGGCCGGCGTCCTCACCCGCACCCGGGCCAAGCTCTCCCGCGGCTTCTACGGCGAGGGCAGCCAGATCCCCAAGCCGACCTCCGAGGAGCACCACGAGATCAGCAGCGGCCACGGCCACCACTGATCCCGTACGACCCCCGCGTCGCCACCCGAGGGCCGCTGACCAGTTCTTCTGGTCGGCGGCCCTCGGGCTTTCCCGCCACCGAACACCCGGCACCGAACACCCGGCACCGAACACCCGTCACCGAACCCGCAGGAGCCCGCCGTGCAGCTGTCCGTCGACCAGGCGTCGAGCACTCCCCCGTACGAGCAGATCCGCGCCCAGATCGCCGACCGGGCCCGCAGCGGCGAGCTGGCCACCGGCCTGCGGCTGCCCACCGTCCGGGCGCTGGCCGAGCAGCTCGGGCTGGCCGCCGGGACCGTCGCCCGCGCCTACCGGGAGCTGGAGGCGGACGGGGTGGTGGAGACGCACGGCCGGCGCGGCACGCTGATCGCCGCGGTCGGCGACTCCGCCCACCGGCTGGCCGCGGCGGCGGCCGCCGAGTACGCCGAGCGGGCCAGTCGGCTCGGGCTGCCGCTCGCGGACGCCCTGGCCGCCGTGGACGGCGCGCTGCGGGTCGCCTACCGGGAGCCCGGCCGGGAGGGCTGAGCGGGCCGCAGGGGGCCCGTCAGAGCTGCGGGGCGATCATCCCGGTGGCCGGGGCCCGGGTGGCCGGGGCGGTGGTGCTGACGGGCTGTCCGAGGGCGCTGTGCTTGACCCAGTCGCCCCAGCCGACGTTCCAGTCCCCGAAGCCGTTGCCGAACGGCTCCATGCCCTTGCCGAGGCTGTTCACCACCGTCACCAGGTCCCCCACCCTGGTGTTCTGGTAGAACCAGTGGGCGTTCTCGGTGCTCATCCCGGTACAGCCGTGGCTGACGTTCTCGATCCCCTGGGAGCCCACCGACCAGGGCGCGGCGTGCACGTACTCGCCGCTCCAGGTGACCCGGGTGGCCCACTCGACGTCCAGGTCGTACGAGTCCTCGGTGCCGGCCGCTATGCCGATCGTCTCGCCGTTCATCCGGACCTTGCGCTCCTGGCCCAGCACCACCTTGACCCCGTTGCGGGTGTCGAAGCCGGGCCGGCCGGTGGTGACCGGGATGGTCCGCAGCACCCGGCCGTCGCGCTTGACGGTCAGCTGGTGCGCGGCGGCGTCCACCACCGTCTCGACCCGCTCGCCGATCCGCAGCGCCAGGGCGGCCCGGTCGCCGCCGTAGAGGCCGTCCGAGATCCGGCTGCCGGTGGCCTCGAAGGCCAGGCCGACGGTGGTCCCGGCGGGCCAGTACTCCTCCGGGCGGAAGTGCAGGTTCTTGTCGTCCACCCAGTACCAGGCGCCGGTCACGGCGGGCTGCGAGGTGACGGTCAGTCCGCGCTCCACCTCCTGGCGGGCCTGCGGGTCCTTGACCGCCTCGGAGAGCTGGACGGTGAGCGGCTGGCCCACGCCGTAGAGGCCGGTGCCGGAGGAGTCCGGGCCGAGCTTGGCGGTCAGCAGCCGCTGGGCGGCGAGCGTGGAGAAGCCCGCGGTGGTCTCGCCGCGGCCGCCCTTGCCGTCGTCGGCGGCGATCCGGACGGTGTACGCGGTGGCGGCCTTGAGCCGCCCGGTGGTCTGCCAGCTGCGCTGGTCGTCGGCGAGCTTCCCGGCGACCACCCGCCCGTCCGGGCCGACCACCGTGACGTCGGTGAGCAGGCTGCCCGGCTCGGCGGTCACCGTGACCGGCTGGGAGGGGTCGACCCGTTCGCTGGCGGAGAGGTGGACCAGCCGCGCGGCGTCGACCTTCCGGACGGCCTCGGCGACCTCCTCCCCCGCCCCGGACGTGCAGCCGCCCAGCGGGGCCAGCACTGCGAGGGCCAGCGTGATGCCGCCGAGACCCGCGATACCGCGCCTGTCGGCCATGACCGCCTCCGAGGGTTTCGCACGATTGCTCAGATCGTAGGAACCGCCGGCCGGGGGCGACACCCGAACGGGCCCCGGTTGCGCCGCCGGGGTGAGGGCCTCACTCCGGGGACGCAACAGGGCCGGGCATCCCGTGCGGGATGCCCGGCCCTGTGGGAGAGAGCCCTTACTGGTTCTGGTTCTCGCCCCGGTAGAACTCGAAGACCCAGCCGAAGAGGCCGATCAGGATCACCGGCAGCGACCAGAACATCAGCCACCAGCCGAAGATCACGCCCAGGAACGCGAGCGCGCCACCGAGCGCCAGCGAGAGCGGCTGCCAGCTGTGCGGGGCGAAGAAGCCCAGCTCGCCGGAGTCGTCCGCGACCTCGGCCTCGGGGTTGTCACCCGCGCCGCTGTCCACCCGGCGGGCGGTGAAGGCGAGGTAGTACCCGATGAAGGCGCACAGCGAGAAGGCGAGGAACAGCGCGGTGGTACCGGCGGCCTCGATGCCGTGCTCGGAGCTGTTGGTCCACAGGCCGTAGGTGATGGCCATGGCCAGCACGAAGACCGAAAGGCCCAGGAAGATCTTGCCCTGTTCCTTCATCAGGCGTCGCCTTCCTTCTTGCCCTTGCCGAGCTGCGGGGCGTCGTACTTCGCCGGGGTCACACCCGCGAGGTGCTTGGCCGGCTCACCGTGGTTCTCCAGGTAGTCCAGCGCGGCGATCTCCGGGTAGTGGAGGTCGAAGGCCGGGGATTCGGAGCGGATCCGGGGCAGCGTGAGGAAGTTGTGCCGCGGCGGCGGGCAGGAGGTCGCCCACTCCAGCGAACGGCCGTAGCCCCACGGGTCGTCGACCTCGACCTTCTCCCCGTACTTGGCGGTCTTCCAGACGTTGTAGAGGAACGGCAGGATCGACAGGCCGAGCAGGAACGAACCGATGGTCGAGACGGTGTTCAGGGTGGTGAAACCGTCGGCGGCCAGGTAGTCGGCGTAGCGGCGGGGCATGCCCTCCGCGCCGAGCCAGTGCTGCACCAGGAAGGTCGCGTGGAAGCCGATGAACAGCGTCCAGAAGGTGATCTTGCCGAGGCGCTCGTCCAGCATCTTGCCGGTCATCTTCGGCCACCAGAAGTGGAAGCCGGCGAACATCGCGAAGACGACGGTGCCGAAGACCACGTAGTGGAAGTGGGCGACGACGAAGTACGAGTCCGAGACGTGGAAGTCGATCGGCGGGGAGGCCAGCAGGACACCGGTCAGACCACCGAAGAGGAAGGTGACCAGGAAGCCGACGGTCCAGAGCATCGGGGTCTCGAAGCTCAGCGAGCCCTTCCACATGGTGCCGACCCAGTTGAAGAACTTCACACCGGTCGGGACCGCGATCAGGAAGGTCATGAAGGAGAAGAACGGCAGCAGCACTTGTCCGGTGACGTACATGTGGTGCGCCCACACCGTCACGGACAGACCGGCGATCGCGATGGTGGCCGCGATCAGGCCGGAGTAGCCGAACATCGGCTTGCGGCTGAAGACCGGGATGATCTCCGACACGATGCCGAAGAACGGCAGCGCGATGATGTACACCTCGGGGTGGCCGAAGAACCAGAACAGGTGCTGCCAGAGCAGCGCCCCGCCGTTGGCCGGGTCGAAGACGTGCGCCCCGAACTTGCGGTCCGCCTCCAGGGCGAACAGCGCGGCGGCCAGGACCGGGAAGGCCAGCAGGACCAGCACGGCGGTCAGCAGGACGTTCCAGACGAAGATCGACATCCGGAACATCGTCATGCCGGGCGCGCGCATGCAGATGATCGTGGTGATGAAGTTGACCGCACCGAGGATGGTGCCGAAGCCCGAGAAGGCCAGACCCATGATCCACATGTCGGCGCCGATGCCCGGCGAGCGGACCGCGTCCGACAGCGGCGCGTAGGCGAACCAGCCGAAGTCGGCGGCGCCCTGCGGGGTGAGGAAGCCGGCCACCGCGATCAGCGAGCCGAACAGGTACAGCCAGTAGGCGAACATGTTCAGACGCGGGAACGCGACGTCCGGGGCGCCGATCTGCAGCGGCATGATCCAGTTCGCGAAACCGGCGAACAGTGGCGTCGCGAACATCAGCAGCATGATCGTGCCGTGCATCGTGAACGCCTGGTTGAACTGCTCGTTCGACAGGATCTGGGTCCCGGGACGAGCCAGCTCGGCGCGCATGACCAGCGCCAGGATGCCGCCGATCAGGAAGAACGCGAACGACGTGCCCAGGTACAGCGTGCCGATCGTCTTGTGGTCAGTGGTGGTCAGCCACTTGATGATGGTGGAACCCGGCTTGCGGGTCCGCTGCGCCCCGACCGTGACGGCCCCGGCGCCCCCGCCGGCCGCGGCGGGCTCGTTGAGGATGGTCACTTCTCTTCACTTCCCATGGTCGTGATGCCGGAGGGCACCGCGCCGGTCTGGCCCTTGGCCCGCAGGTCCGCCAGGTGCTTGTCGTAGTCGACGCGGTCGACGACCTTCACCTTGAACAGCATGCGCGAGTGGTCGACGCCGCAGAGCTCGGCGCACTTGCCGTCGTACTCGCCCTTGACGGTCGGGGTGACCTCGAACTTGTTGACCACGCCCGGCACGACGTCCATCTTCATCATGAAGTTGATGGGCCAGAAGTCGTGGATGACGTCACGAGAGGTGAGGCGGAACTGCACCGTCTCGTTGACCGGCAGCCAGAGCGTCGGCAGCTCCTTGGGGGTGCCGACCTCGTACGCGGCCTCCTTGTTGGCCGGGTCCGGGTTCTCAGTGTTCTCGTAGTTGAACGCCCAGCTCCACTGGAAGCCCACCACGTTGACGGTGTGCTGCGGCTTCTCGGAGACGGCGATCAGCTTCGACTCGTCGCGGGCGACGAAGTAGAAGAGGACCGAGACGATGATGATCGGGACCGCGGTGTAGAGCGCCTCGATGGGCACGTTGTACCGGGTCTGCGGGGGGACCTGCACACCGGTGCGGCTGCGCCGGTGGAAGATCACGCTCCAGATGATCAGACCCCACATCAGTACGCCGACCACCAGCGCCGCGATCCAGGAGCCCTGCCACATCTGGAGGACCATGGGCCCTTCCTTGGTGACGGGGCTCGGGAGGCCAAGCCTGGGGAGGTCGTTGGCCGAGCAGCCGGTGGCGGTCGCGATGACGAGGCCCAGTGCCAGCGCCTGAGGCAGCTTCCGCCGCATCGTGCGCCGCGGCGAGCGGTCGGAGCCGTTGGGACTCACGTAGCGCCTTCCCGAAGTCTCGCCCGCCTTCGCGTCGCCCCGGGGAGGCTTTCCCTCCCCGGCGACCCGTCCACGGGCACGGTTTGAATGCTTATGCGGGCCAAACCCTACTCCAGCCTTATGCGCTGCTGACGGGCAGGTCCCGGTAACGCGCCGCCCGGACACCCGATCAGGCCCGGCAGGGGCTGCGCCGCAGGTCATCCTAGGCATTCGGGGTCCTTACGCCCGATCGGGGGATGACCTCGAACAACGCACGTGACGGCTCGTCGGGTGTGGACGATTCGGACATTCGGGGTGATCGACTGACGGGTGGTGAGCCCCGGGGATCCCCCGGAAAGCACCCGGGAGTGTCGTTAAATGTGACCGTGTACTTCGACGTGGCCTCCACCGCACCGCTCCACCCCGTCGCGCGGCAGGCGCTGACCGCCGCGCTCGACGAGGGCTGGGCCGACCCCGCCCGGCTCTACCGCTCCGGCCGGCAGGCCCGGATGCTGCTCGACGCCGCCCGCGAGACCGTCGCCGGCGTGCTCGGCTGCCGGGCCGACGAGATCGCCTTCACCGCCAGCGGGACCCAGGCCGTCCAGCTCGGCGTGCTGGGCGCGCTGGCCGGCAACCGGCGGCGCGGGGGGCACCTGGTGCACTCCGCCGTCGAGCACTCCAGCGTGCTGCACACCGCCGAGCGGCACGAGGCCGCCGGCGGGGAGGTCACCGCGGTGCCGGTGGACCGGCACGGCCGGGTCGACCCGGGGGCGTTCGCGGCGGCGCTGCGGCCGGACACCGCGCTCGCCGTCCTGCAGTCCGCCAACCACGAGGTGGGCACGGTGCAGCCGGTCGCCGAGGTGGCCGGCGCGCTCGCCGACGTGCCGCTGCTGGTGGACGCCGCGCAGAGCGCCGGCCGGGTGGACGTGCCGGCCGGCTGGTCGCTGCTGACCGCGAGCGCGCACAAGTGGGGCGGGCCGGCCGGGGTCGGGGTGCTCGCGGTCCGCAAGGGCGTCCGGTACTCCTCGCCGCTGCCCGCCGACGAGCGCGAGGGCGGCCGGGTGCCGGGCTTCGTCAACGTGCCGGCGATCGTGGCGGCCGCCGCCTCGCTGCGGGCGGTCCGGGCCGAGGCCGAGCGGGAGAACGCCCGGCTGCACGAGCTGGTCGAACGGATCCGGGCCCGGGTGCCGCGGCTGGTGCCGGAGGTCGAGGTGGTCGGCGACCCGGTGCGGCGGCTGCCGCACATCGTCACCTTCTCCTGCCTGTACGTGGACGGCGAGGTGCTGCTGACCGAGCTGGACCGGGCCGGCTTCGCGGTCTCCTCCGGCTCCTCCTGCACCTCGTCGACGCTGACCCCGAGCCACGTGCTGGCGGCGATGGGGGTGCTCACCGAGGGGAACGTCCGGGTCTCGCTGCCGTTCGGCACCGCCGAGGCGGACGTCGAGCGCTTCCTGACCGTGCTCCCGGACCTGGTGGCCGGCGTCCGCGCCCCGCTGGGGCTGGACCTCGCGGTGACGCCGGAGCCGGTGGGGGCGGCCCCGCCCCGAGGCGCCGGGTCCGAGCGCCCGGAGGCGAGCGGGCGAGTCACAGCGCTCGTCATCGACGCGCTCGGCAAGCGGTGTCCGCTGCCGGTGATCGAGTTGGCGAAGCGGATCGGTGAGGTGCCGGTGGGCGGGACGATCGCGGTGCTGGCCGACGACGAGGCGGCCCGGCTGGACGTGCCGGCCTGGTGCGGGATGCGCGAGCAGGAGTACCTGGGCGAGGCCCCGGCCGCCGCGTACGGCGGCGACCGGGGAGCGGCCTACCTGGTGCGCCGGGTCGGCTGACCGGGCGCACCGCCGAGCGGGCCGGTCAGTTGACCAGGCGGGCCCGGATGTCGGCGCCGGCGTCCGCGCCGTAGGCGGCGACGAAGCGCTGCAGGAAGTCGTGCGGGCGCAGCTCGTACTCCTGGGTGCCGACGGTCTCGATCACCAGGGTGGCGAGCATGCAGCCGAGCTGGGCGGCGCGCTCCAGCTCCAGGTCCCAGGAGAGGCCGGCCAGGAAGCCCGCGCGGAAGGCGTCGCCGACGCCGGTCGGGTCGGCCTTGGTGGCCTCGGGGGCGCAGCCGACCACGATCGGGGCCTCGCCCTTGCGGTCGATCCGGACGCCCTTGCTGCCCAGGGTGGTGACCCGGGTGCCGACCCGGGTGAGGATCTCGTCCGCGTCCCAGCCGGTCTTGGACTCGATCAGCGCGGCCTCGTACTCGTTGGTGAAGAGGTACGCGGCGCCGTCGACGATCTGGCGGATGTCGTGGCCGTCGAGGCGGGCCAGCTGCTGCGACGGGTCGGCGGCGAAGGCGAAGCCGCGGGTGCGGCACTCCTGGGTGTGCCGCACCATCGCCTGCGGGTCGTCGGCGCCGATCAGCACCAGGTCCAGGCCGCCGACGCGGTCGGCGATCGGCTTGAGCTCGATGTTGCGGGCCTCGGCCATCGCGCCGGTGTAGAACGAGGCGATCTGGTTGTGGTCCTCGTCCGTGGTGCACATGAAGCGCGCGGTGTGCCGGGTCTCGGAGATGTGGACCGACTGGCAGTCCACGTTGTTGCGCTCCAGCCAGCTGCGGTACTCGGAGAAGTCCGCGCCGGCCGCGCCGACCAGGATCGGGCGCAGTCCGAGGACGCCCATGCCGAACGCGATGTTCGGCGCGACACCGCCGCGGCGGATGTCCAGGGTGTCGACCAGGAAGGACAGCGACACGGTGTGCAGCTGCTCGGCGACGAGCTGGTCGGCGAACCGGCCCGGGAAGGTCATCAGGTGGTCGGTCGCGATCGAGCCGGCGACGGCGATACGCACGGGGGTCTCCTCAGGATGGCAGCGGGGCCATGGGGGAACGGCAGGGTGGAACCCAGCAACGGTACCCGGCGGGCCCGGGGAGCCAGCAAGAGCGCAGGTGCTGACACCGGTCGTCCCCGAACGTGTACTACCCCGGGGTAGCTCTGGTGGGGTACGGGCGCCCCCGCCTAGGGTCGGCCGGGAGGGGGCCGTTCCCGGCTCCCGCCCAGGCCCGTGGCGCCGCTGCCACGGCACGGTGGATCGGAGTGATGGCCGATGATGCCCACGCACCACCCGCTGCGGGTCCCGCCCGCGCTGCGCGGCGACGCGGACGGCGAGTCCCTGGACGCGCTGGTGGACTCCTCGCGCCGGCTGCGGCGGTTCTGGCCCCTGCTGGCCACCGGGCCGCAGGAGAACGCGCCGGTCAGCCCCGGTTTCCGGGTGCCCTCCGGGGCGCAGCGGCTGGTCGCGGCGATGCCCGAGTACGGCCCGTAGGCGCCGCCCGGGGGTGGGGTGGAAAGTTGGCCGGAACCGGATTGGTCCGGGCCACGTCACATCCGCGCGGTGCGGCCTCCCGGGCGTGCCGCTGAGCCCTCGGGAGGATGTTCAGATGGATCTGGAGACGATGCCCCGGCGTTCCGGCCGGGCGCGCGCGGTGGCGCTGGCGGGTCTGGTGCTGGCGGCGGCGACCGTGCTGACCGGGTGCGGCGGCGGGACCACGGCCGGTTCGGACGCGGCGGCCTCCGGGACGGGGCAGCCCCCGGCGAGCGCGTCCGCCTCCCCCGGTTCGCCGACCGGTGCGGCGGATCCGTCGGCCGCCACGGCGGCGCCGGCCTCCCCGTCCGTCCCGGCGCCGGTGACCACCCCGCCGGTGGACCCGACGGCGACCACCCCGGATCCCCGGCCGGCCAGCCCGGCGCCGGCCACCAGCGTGCCGGGGCCGGCGAAGACGCCGACTCCGGCGGCCACTCCCCCGGGCTCGGGCGGCAACGGGATCGCGGTCGGCGAGCCGGCCCCGAACGGGACCGGGACCGGGGCCGGCAACGGCTCCCAGGTGCACCCGGCGATCACCTACCGGGTGGACGGCAACCGGTTGACGGTCTGGTTCTACGGCGGGGTCTGCCAGCGGTACGCGCTGAAGGCGGACGAGTCGAAGCCGGGCCGGGTGGACGTGAAGGTGACGGTGGCGGCCCCGGTCCCGGCCGGTCAGGCCTGCGCCGACCTGGCCCGGCGGCAGACCGTGACGGCCGACCTCAAGCAGGCGCTCGGCGGCCGGGCGGTGACCGACCTGGTGACCGGCCAGCAGGTGCCGCTGGAGGCGGACCCGAAGGTCGGCCCGGACCCGGAGATCGCCGGCACCCCGTGACGGCTGCCGGGCCGACGGCGCCCGGACACGACGAAGGCGGCCCCGGGGATTCCCGGGGCCGCCTTCGCGTCGGACCGACTAGCTGAACGAGTCGCCGCAGGCGCAGGAGCCGGTGGCGTTCGGGTTGTCGATCGTGAAGCCCTGCTTCTCGATGGTGTCGACGAAGTCGACGGTGGCGCCGCCCAGGTACGGGGCGCTCATCCGGTCGGTGACGACCTTCACACCGTCGAAGTCCTTGATCACGTCACCGTCGAGCGAGCGCTCGTCGAAGAACAGCTGGTAACGCAGGCCGGAGCAGCCACCGGGCTGGACGGCGACGCGCAGCGCGAGGTCCTCGCGGCCTTCCTGCTCCAGCAGGGCCTTGACCTTGCCCGCAGCGGCATCGGTGAGGAGGATGCCACTCTCTACGGTGGTCTCGTCCTGGACGGTCATCTGCTTTCTCCCGGTCTTGACGACGGTCTGCCGCCAGTGCCAACCAACGGCCGCCCGGTTTCATTTCCCGGACGGCGAGCGTGTTTCGGCGGTTCGTGGCGGCGGCCTTTCGGTGGGCCGGGCGTGTACCCGCTCCCCATACGCTCCCCATGCTCGCACACCGGCGGACCACGGTCACCGCCCGAGCCGACCGATCCGGGCGAACCGGCCCCGCGGCGGGGCCCGGACGGCCAGGATGGACGGCATGATCCTGCGCCCGGTCCAGGACACCGCCGCCGACGCGGAGGTCGTCCAGCACATCGCCCGCGCCGCGTTCGCGTCGCTCCCCGACGCCCCCTCCCCCACCGGTCCGCCGCCGCCGTCGTCGGTCTACCAGGCGGCCCGGACCAGGCACCTGGCGCGCACCGATCCGCAGGGCTGCTGGGTGGCCGAGCTGGACGGAGAGCCGGTGGGCGCGGTGCTCGCGCTGCGCCGCGAGGGGGTCTGGGTGCTGGCGCTGCTCGTGGTGCTCCCGCAGGCGCAGGGCAAGGGGGTGGGCCGGCTGCTGCTGGAGCGGGCCCTCGCGTACGGGCGCGGCTGTCTGCGCGGGATGCTGTGCGCCTCGCCGTCCCCGGCGGCCGTCCGCCGGTACCGGCTGGCCGGGTTCACGCTGTACCCGGCGATGCAGCTGACCGGGCGGGTGGACCGGGCCGGGCTGGTCGATCCCGGCGACATCCCGGTGCACCGGGGCAACGCCGGCCACGCGCACCTGCTGGACTCGGTGGACCGGCGGCTGCGCGGGGCGGCGCACGGCCCGGACCACGGGCTGCTGCTGGCGCACTGCGAGGAGCTGCTGGTCGCGGACGCGCTGGCGGGCAGCGGCTACTGCTACCGGGACGGCGGCGAGGTGAAGCTGCTGGCGGCCACCTCGAAGCGGATCGCCGTCCGGCTGCTGCGCGAGGCGCTGGCCCGGGTGCCGGAGGGCGTCACGGCGCGGGTGGAGGCCCTGACCGCCGAGCAGGAGTGGGCGCTGGACGTCGGGCTGGAGGTGGGTCTGACCGTGGAGACCCGCGGCTACCTGGGCCTGCGCGGGATGCGCCCGCCGGCGCCGTACGTGCCGAACGGGGGGCTGCTGTAGGGCGGGTCCGACCGGGAACGCCGCCGCCCCCGTCGGCCGGGCCGACGGGGGTGGCGGGGTCACGCGTGACGCGTCACGCCATGGTGTCGAGGATCTCGCGGACCATCTCCATGGTGGTGCCCGGGTGCAGGAAGGCGAAGCGGGCGACCGTCTCGCCGTCCCAGCCGGTGGGGGTGACGAAGCCGATCTGGTCCGCGAGCAGCTGCTGCGACCAGCGGTAGTAGTCGTCGTTGGTCCAGCCGGTGCGCTTGAAGCAGACCGCGGAGAGCTGCGGGTCGAACAGCAGCTCCAGGTGCTCGGTGTCGCGGATCAGCTGGGCGGTGTCCCGGGCCAGCGTGAGGCCGGTCTCGATGGCGTCGGTGTACGCCTGGACGC
Organism: Kitasatospora sp. NPDC093806; assembly: GCF_040683335.1. NCBI lineage: Bacteria > Bacillati > Actinomycetota > Actinomycetes > Kitasatosporales > Streptomycetaceae > Kitasatospora > Kitasatospora sp. NPDC093806. The sequence goes on along the minus strand of NZ_JBFBDO010000024.1, from coordinate 19,591 downwards.
CGTGCACGGCGATCGAGAACCAGAGCGGCAGGCCGCGGGCGCGCCGGGTCAGGTGGTAGGCGTAGTCGGTGGGGTTCCACTCGTCGCCCTCGGTGTGCAGGACGTCCAGGTAGGAGGCGTCCTGGGTGTGCACGGCGCGGGCGAGCTGCGGGTTGCGGTAGATCAGCGCGGCGCAGTCGAACGGCGCGAACAGCCACTTGTGCGGGTCGACGACGAAGGAGTCGGCGTGCTCGATGCCGTTGTAGCGCTCGCGGACGGAGGGGGCGAACAGGCCCGCGCCGCCGTAGGCGCCGTCCACGTGGAACCACAGGTCGCGCTCGCGGGCGACCTCGGACAGGCCCTGGAGGTCGTCGACGATGCCCTCGTTGGTGGTGCCGGCGGTGCCGACGACGGCGATCACCGTCTCCGGGTTGGGGTCGGCGGCCAGCGCGGCGCGCAGCGCCTCGCCGGTGAAGCGGCGGTTCACGGTCGGCACCTTGAACGCCTCGACACCGATGATGTTGAAGGTGTTCTTGACCGAGGAGTGGACCTGGTCGGCGACGGCGATCCGCAGCCGGGCCTCCGGACCGACGCCGAGCTTGCGGCGGGCGGTGTCACGGGCGACCACCAGGGCGGAGAGGTTGCCGGCCGAGCCGCCGGAGACGAAGCAGCCGCCGGCCGACTCGGGCAGGCCCGCGCGGTCCGCTATCAGGCGCAGCACCTGGTTCTCGGCGGCGATCGCGCCGGCCGCCTCCAGCCAGGAGATGCCCTGGAGCGAGGCGCAGGAGACGACCATGTCGAACAGCAGCGCGGCCTTGGTGGGGGCGCACGGGATGAAGGACAGGTAGCGCGGGCTGTCGGCGGAGATCACCGCGCGGGACAGCTCGTGGTCGTAGAGCTTGAGCACGTCGGCCGCGTCGTTGCCGTGCTGGTTGAGCAGGCCGGACAGCTGGGCGCGCAGGTGCTCGCCGTCACCGGGGTGGTCCAGCGGGACGGGGTCGTACTGCAGCCGGTCGCGCATGTAGTCGAAAACCAGGTCGACCAGGTCGCTGTCGGGCCGGTGCATGCGGTCGGGGGCTGCGGACACGGGTGTCCCTCTCGGCTGTGGGGTGTCGGGGAGGGCCCGGCGGCACAGGGGGGGTTGGCGCCGTGCCGGCCGGACGTGATCAGCGTAGGCAGCGACGGCCCCTCGCCGCGCGTCGGAACGCGGCTGGTCAGGCAGCTTTCGAGCGTCTTCGGCCGGTCCCGCGCAGGATTCCTGCGTGGCGCTGGAATCGGCCGTCCAGGGGGTCTGGCCGGGTCTAGCCGATGAGCTGGGAGAGGACCACGGAGGAGCGGCTGCGCTGGACGCCGGGCTCGCGGCGGATCCGCTCGATGACCGCCTCCAGGTGGCGCATGTCGGCCGCCCGCAGGTGGACCAGCGCGTCCGGGTCGCCGGTGACCGTCCAGGCGGCGACCACCTCGGGGAACTGCCGCAGGCTGGCGAGGATCTCCTCGGGGGCCGTCCGCTCGCGGCAGTAGACCTCGACGAAGGCCTCGGTCTGCCAGCCGAGCACCGAGGGGTCGAGCACGACCGTGAAGCCGCGGACCACCCCGCGCGCCCGCAGCCGGTCGATCCGGCGGCGGACGGCGGTGGCGGAGAGGTTCACCTGGAGCCCGATCTCCGCGTACGAGGCGCGGCCGTCGCCGGCCAGCCGGGCGAGGAGGAGGCGGTCGGTCTCGTCCAGGGAGGCCCCGACCGTCTCGTGCGCTCGGCTGCTGCTCATCGGTGCGGGGCTCCACGGGTCGTGCGGCTTCGGGGACGGGGGCGGCGGGGCGGCGGTGGCCCGCCGAAACGGTTCGGCACCCATTCTGGCGGATGACAGGTGCGAGTCCACCGCTGACAGATGACGGCGGGAGGACGGGCGGGGGGACGGGCGGGCGTCCGGGCGGGGGCGGCCGTCAGTCGGCCAGCAGCACGATCTTGCCCCTGGTCCGGCCCTCGGCACTGAGCGCCTGCGCGGAGGCGGCCTGGGCCAGCGGGAACACGGAGGCGACGGTCACCGTCAGCCGGCCCTCGTCGGCGAGCGCGGCCAGCTCGGCCAGCCCGGCCGCGTCCGGGCGGACCCAGACGTAGCGGCCGCCGAGCGCCTTCACCCCGTAGTCGGCGACCGAGGCGATCCGCGCCGGGTCGGCGACCAGTCCGGCCGAGACCGCGACGGCGTCGCCGCCGACCAGGTCCAGCGCGGCGTCCACACCCGCCGGGGCGAGCTCCCGGACCCGCTCGGCCAGGCCCTCGCCGTAGCGCACCGGCTCGGCGCCGAGGCCGCGCAGATAGGCGTGGTTGCGCTCGCCGGCGGTGCCGATCACCCGGGCGCCGAAGGCCCGGGCGAGCTGGACGGCGAGGTGGCCGACCCCGCCGGCCGCGGCGTGCACCAGGACGGTGTCCCCGGCGGCCACGCCCACCGCCCGCAGCGCCTGGAGGGCGGTCAGGCCGGCCAGCGGCAGGCCGCCGGCCTGCGCCCAGTCCAGCGCGGCCGGTTTGCGGGCCAGGGTGCGGACGGGGGCGGCGACCAGCTCGGCGTAGGTGCCGTGCTCGGCCCAGTCCTTGCGGACGTAGCCGTAGACCTCGTCACCGGGGGCGAACTCGGTGACGCCGCCGCCGACCGCGCGGACCACCCCGGCCGCGTCCCAGCCCATCACCAGCGGGAAGTGCGCGTCGAGCAGCCCGTCCAGGTGGCCCTCCCGCACCTTCCAGTCGACCGGGTTCACCCCGGCCGCCCTGACCTCCACCAGGACCGAGTCCGGGCCGACCTTCGGGTCCGGCAGCTCGGTGTACTCGACCACCTCGGGGCCGCCGTAGCGGCGGATCGCGATTGCCTTCATGCGCCCAGCCAAACCCGGCCGGGCCCCGGACGCGATTCGGCCACACCCGGCCGGGCGGGAAGCATCCAATCCGGAGAGCGGTTCTCGTCACATCGACAGGATGGCCATCGTCACTCTGACGCTAACCGGTTATCATAGATTGCGTCAGATAGACGAAAAGGCTGCACCGCTTGATCGGCCGCACAGAAGGGCACCCGCCCGTGACCACCACCATCACCGAGACCTACGGCGTCGACCCCACTCCGACGCCGCTCGCTCTGCTGCTGCTCGGCCGCGAGGCCGACCCGAACAGCGAGCGCGGCGTCGAGTGCCCCGGCGACCTCCCCCCGGCCTCCGACCCGAACCTCGTCGAGCGCGCCCGCGCGGCCAAGGCCGCGCTCGGCGACCGCGTCTTCATCCTGGGCCACCACTACCAGCGCGACGAGGTGATCGAGTTCGCCGACGTCACCGGCGACTCCTTCAAGCTCGCCCGGGACGCGGCCGCCCGCCCGGAGGCCGAGTACATCGTCTTCTGCGGCGTGCACTTCATGGCCGAGTCGGCGGACATCCTGACCACCTCGGCCCAGCAGGTCATCCTGCCGGACCTCGCGGCCGGCTGTTCGATGGCCGACATGGCCACCGCCGAGCAGGTCGCCGAGTGCTGGGACGCGCTGACCGACGCCGGCATAGCCGACGTCACCGTCCCGGTCTCGTACATGAACTCCTCCGCCGACATCAAGGCCTTCACCGGCCGGCACGGCGGCACCATCTGCACCTCCTCCAACGCCAAGCGCGCCCTGGAGTGGGCCTTCGAGCAGGGCGAGAAGGTCCTCTTCCTGCCCGACCAGCACCTCGGCCGCAACACCGCCGTCCGGGACATGGGCTTCTCGCTGGACGACTGCGTCGTCTACAACCCGCACAAGCCCAACGGCGGGCTGACCGCCGAGCAGCTGCGCGCGGCGAAGATGATCCTCTGGCGCGGCCACTGCTCGGTGCACGGCCGGTTCAGCCTGGACTCGGTGAACGACGTGCGCGAGCGGATCCCGGGCGTCACCGTCCTGGTCCACCCGGAGTGCAAGCACGAGGTCGTCGCGGCCGCCGACATGGTGGGCTCGACCGAGTACATCATCAAGGCGCTGGACGCCGCCGAGCCCGGCACCAAGTGGGCCATCGGCACCGAGCTGAACCTGGTCCGCCGGCTCGCCAAGGCGCACCCGGACAAGGAGATCGTCTTCCTGGACCGGGCGGTCTGCTTCTGCTCCACCATGAACCGGATCGACCTGCCGCACCTGGTCTGGGCGCTGGAGTCGCTGGTCGAGGGCCGGGTGCCGAACGTGATCACGGTCGACCCGGAGACCGAGAAGTACGCCAAGGCCGCGCTGGACCGGATGCTGGCCCTGCCGTAACGATTCGCCGCCCCCGCGAGCAGCGGGGGCAAGCCGAAGGGCGGGCCCCCTCCGAGGTGGAGGGGGCCCGCCCTTCTGGTGTCTGGCGCGGAGACGTGGCTACTGACGGTGGCTACTCGGGAATCCCCGGGATCAGGCCGTCGCCCTCGGCCCGCAGCAGCTGCCGGACCTGGTCGATGGTCGCCTCGGCATCCGGGAGGATCAGGTCGGACGGCTCCAGCGAGTCGTCCGGCAGGGGGGTGCCGTACTCCTTCACGGCGCCCAGCAGTTCGCCGAGCGACCGGCGGAAGTGTTCCTCGTCCCCCGACTCCAGTGCGGTGAGGAGCTCCTCGTCGAGCTCGTTGAGCCGGTTCAGGTGGGTCTCGCCCACCTCGAACTGCCCCTCACCCATGACCCTCATGATCATGCCGTGCGTCTCCCTGTTCCTGGGGTGGAGCTCAGGTCACTTGTTGTAGTTGATCCGCGGGGTGTCCTGCTGCTGCGGGGTGACGTCCTGCGGACGGCCCTGCTCGATCGCCTGCGGGGCGGCCGCGGGGCCACCGGTCAGCTCGGCCTTCATCCGGGCCAGCTCCAGCTCGACGTCGGAACCGCCGGCCACCCGCTCCAGCTCGGCCTCGATGTCGTCCTTGCGGCCGAGACCGCTGGCGTCGTCGAGCGCGCCGGAGGCCAGCAGCTCGTCGATCGCGCCGGCCCGGGCCTGCATCTGGGCGGTCTTGTCCTCGGCCCGCTGGATCGCCAGGCCGACGTCGCCCATCTCCTCCGAGATGCCGGAGAAGGACTCGGCGATCCGGGTCTGCGCCTGGGCGGCCGTGTAGGTGGCCTTGATGGTCTCCTTCTTGGTGCGGAAGGCGTCCACCTTGGCCTGCAGCCGCTGGGAGGCGAGCGTGAGCTTCTCCTCCTCGGCCTGGAGCTGCTGGTACTGCACCTCCAGGTCGTTGATCTGGGACTGCATGTTCGCCTTGCGGGTCAGCGCCTCGCGGGCGAGGTCCTCCCGGCCGAGCGAGAGCGCCTTGCGGCCCTGGTCCTCGTACTTCGCCGACTGCTGCTGCAGCTGGGTCAGCTGGAGCTCCAGGCGCTTGCGCGAGGTGGCCACGTCCGCGACGCCACGACGCACCTTCTGCAGCAGCTCCAGCTGCTTCTGGTACGAATAATCCAGCGTCTCGCGCGGGTCTTCCGCCCGGTCCAGGGCCTTGTTCGCCTTGGAGCGGAAGATCAGCCCCATACGCTTCATGATTCCGTCGCTCATGGGCCTCGGGTGCCCCCTTCTCCGGCCTGCGGTCTCTATCTCGTTACCAGACACGACGAGTGTATGTGCAGCGAGCCCGTCGCCGCAGTGCACCTGCCTGCAACAAGACTGCTACAGGTGGGGTCCGTGCGGCCTCATCCGCGGGGTGGATCCCGCCCTCATTCCACCCGCCGGTCAGCGGAGTGATCCCCTACGGGAAACCCCCAAAAACCCGGGCCCTGGGCCCCACCGGCCGGATCGATACGGGTTTGGGTCCAAGGGCACCGGAACAAGCGGTCCCGCACCCCGTACGCTGGTGGTGTGTTCCGACGCCGTTCAGATGATGCCGCCGCCTCCGCCGCCGTGCTGGAGAAGCAGGACGAGACGACCCAGCCCCGCGACCCGCAGGCGAAGAAGGGCCGCCCCACGCCCAAGCGCAGTGACGCCGAGGCCAATCGGCGCACCCGGGTGACCGTGCCCAAGGACCGCAAGGAGGCCGCCCGGCAGGCCCGCGAGCGGATGCGCTCCGAGCGCGAGAAGCAGCGCACCGCGCTGCTCGAGGGCGACGAGCGCCACCTCCCGGCCCGCGACAAGGGCCCGGTCCGCAAGTTCGCCCGCGACTACGTGGACGCCCGCTGGTCGCTGGCCGAGTTCTTCCTGCCCGCCGCGGTGCTCATCCTGGTGCTCAGCATCGTCAAGGTGCCGACCCTCCAGCTGCTCTCCACGGTGCTGTTCCTGCTCTTCTTCGTCCTGGTGATCCTGGACTTCGTCCGCCTCGGCTTCGGTCTGCGCAAGCAGCTCGCCGAGCGGTTCGCCGGGCAGAACACCCGCGGCGCGGTCGCCTACGGCCTGATGCGCATCCTGCAGATGCGCCGGCTGCGTCTGCCCAAGCCGCAGGTGCGGCGCGGGGAGAAGCCCTGACCGTCGAACCGGCGGACTCCGGCTGGGCCCCTCCCGTCTGGGACGGGCCCGGCCTCTACGCGCTTCCCGGCCAGGGCGGAGGCGGCCACGACCGGATCGGCCCGGACCGGACCGGGCACGAGCGGGCCGGGAACGAGCGGCGACTGCCCTCGCGCAGCGGCGCGTACGCCGCCGGCACCGGCCACTGGCTGGAGCGGCACGGCACCCTGCGCAACCTCGTCCGGCAGGAGATGATCGCCCGGCAGCTCGCCGAGCAGCTCACCGGCCGGACCGCGCAGCGCGTCCTCGACATCGGCTGCGGCCAGGGCACCCAGGCGCTGCGGCTGGCCCGGGCCGGCCACTACGTCACCGGCATCGACTCCGACCCGGTCGCGCTCGGCGCCGCCCACGAGGTCCTCGCCGAGGAGCCGGCGGAGGTCCGCGACCGGATCCAGCTGCTGATCGGCGACGGCCACCAGTGCGGGCGCTGGTTCGGGGCGCGCAGCTTCGACGTCGTGCTCTGCCACGGCGTGCTGATGTACCTGCCCGACCCCGATCCGATGATCGCCTCGCTGGCCCGGCTGCTCGCCCCCGGCGGACTGCTCTCGCTGGTGGTCCGCAACCGCGACGCGCTCGCCCTGCGACCCGCCGCCACCGGCGACTGGCGGGCCGCCCTGGAGGCCTTCGAGAGCGACCGGTACTACAACCGGCTCGGGCTGGCGGCCCGCGCCGACCGGATCGGCGACCTCGCCGTCACCCTCTCCGAGGTGTCCGTGCCGCTGCGGCACTGGTACGGCGTCCGGGTCTTCACCGACAACGCGCCCGACGACACCGCGCCGCCGGTGGACGGCCGGCAGCTCGGCCAGCTGCTGGAGGCCGAGGAGCGGGCCGGCCGGACCGACCCCTACCGGCAGGTCGCCGCGCTGCTGCACGTCGTCGGCATGAAGTGAGCCCCGGGACCCCGACGACTGCCGGGGACCCCGGGGGCTCGGCGGCCGGTCAGCCCTCGTGCAGGCCCATCGTGTAGTGCTCGCGGTCGTCGTCCAGCAGCACGGCGCGGTCCACGCCGTCCTCGACCAGCTGCTTCCAGTTCTCCCCGATCCAGGTCTCCGCGTCGCCCTGGCCCGCGAACTCCTCCGCCTGGCCGCTGCCCGGGGCCACCACGACGCCGTCCGCCTTCTCGTACCGCCACGTCCAGACCATGCCCGGCTCCTCCCGCCGACGACCAACGATGCGCTGTGCTGCGCACCCTAAGCCCTCAGGTTGCCCGGCCCGATCTTCGGTATGCGCGGTGCGCGAGGATGGGTGCATGACACCCCACGCCCCGCTCCCCCGCACCCTCGTCCTCGGCGGCGCCCGGTCCGGCAAGTCCACCAAGGCCGAGCAGCTGCTCGCCCGGTACGAGGACGTGCTGTACGTGGCCACCAGCGGCACCCGGGACGGCGACGGCGAGTGGGCCCAGCGGGTCGCGCTGCACCGGGAACGCCGGCCGGCGAGCTGGCGCACCGCCGAGACCTGCGCGCTGGAGGAGGTCCTCGCCGACCCCGCCGACCCGGCCCCGGTGCTGATCGACTGCCTGGCGCTCTGGCTCACCGCGGTGATGGACGAGTGCGGCGCCTGGGACGACGCGGTCTGGGCGGACGGCGGCGAGGCCGCGGTCCAACGGCGGTGCACGGCACTGGCGGAGGCCTGGGCGGCCACCCGGCGGCAGGTCGTGGCGGTCAGCAACGAGGTCGGCATGGGCGTCGTCCCGGCCACCGCGGCCGGCCGCCGGTTCCGCGACACCCTGGGCCGGCTCAACATGGCGGTGGCGGACGCCTCGGAGCGTGTGCTGCTGGTGGTCGCCGGGCAGGTTCTCACCGTCAAGCCCGCCGTTGGCTGAACACCTGCGGCGTGTAGCCTTCCGGACGATGGACACCACCGTGGATCTCGATACGTTCTCCTCGCTCGTCGAGCGCCCCGACGAGAGCGCCCGGCGCGCCGCCGAGGAGCGCTGGCAGGAGCTGGACCGGCCGCGCAACGGCCTCGGCAACCTGGAGGAGCTGGGCGCCTGGCTGTCGTCCGTGCAGGGGCGCTCCCCGGTGCGGCCGCTGTCGTCGCCCAAGGTGGTGCTGTTCGCCGCCGACCACGGGGTGGCCGGCCTCGGCGTCTCCCGGCTCCCCGCCCAGGGCGGCACCGCGGCACGGGTCCGGGCCGTCCTCGACGGCACCGCGCCGGTCGCGCTGCTCGCCCGCCGCTTCGGCGCCTCGGTTCGGGTGGTGGACGTCGCGGTGGACGCCGACGTCTCCGAGTTCCCGGACGAGGTGACCGCCCACCGGGTGCGGCGCGGCTCCGGACGGATCGACACCGAGGACGCGCTCAGCGCCGAGGAGACCGTCAAGGCGTTCCGGGCCGGGATGGCCGTCGCCGACGAGGAGGCCGACGCCGGCACCGACCTGGTGGTGCTGGGCGACCTCGGGGTCGGCTCGACCACGGTGGCGGCGGTGCTGGTCGGCGCGCTCTGCGGGACCGACGCGGCGGCCGTCACCGGGCGCGGCTCGGGCATCGACGACCGGGTGTGGATGGTCAAGTGCGCGACCATTCGGGACTCGCTGCGGCGGGCCCGGCCGGTGCTGGGCGACCAACTGGCGCTGCTCGGCGCCACCGGCGGGGCGGACTTCGCGGCGATCACCGGGTTCCTGCTGCAGGCCGCGGTGCGGAAGCTGCCGGTCGTGCTGGACGGGGTGGTCTCGGCGGCCTGCGCGCTGGTCGCGCAGCGGATCGCGTTCCGGGCGCCGGAGTGGTGGCGGGCCGGGCAGTCCAGCGGGGAGCCGGCGCAGGCCAAGGCGTACGACCGGCTGACGCTGACGCCGCTGGCGGAGCAGGGGATCACCATGGGCGAGGGCGTCGGCGCGGTGATGGCGCTGCCGCTGCTGCAGGCGGCGGCGGACACGCTGGCGGAGCAGGCGCCGGTGGCGTTCGTGCCGTCGGCGCCGAAGGAGCCGGCGAAGCTGCCGACGGCGGCGGAGCTGCTCGGGCGGCTGTAGCGGCTGCGCGGTGGGTGGAGGGTGGAGGGTGCGTCGGATGGTGACGGGCCCGGAGCCTTCCGCCGCGCGCAGTTCCCCGCGCCCCTGAGGGTGAGCGGGTACTGGACGAGAGCGGGGTGCCGGGCCCGGGGTGCGTCGGAACGTGACGGGCCCGGAGCCTTCCGCTGCGCGCAGTTCCCCGCGCCCCTGAGGGTGAGCGGGTACTGGACGGCAGCGGTGTGCGGGGCCTGGGGTGCGTCGGGTCGTGACGGGTCCGGAGCCTTCCGCTGCGCGCAGTTCCCCGCGCCCCTGAGGGGCGTGGGCCCACAACTGCGGCGCGCCTGAGGGCGTGGGCCCACAACCGCGGCGGCCCTGGTGGGTGTGCCGGGGGCTTGGTTTCGAGGAGTGGGAGAGCTGTGGTGCGGGAGTCCGCCGGGTGGGGGGACGGGCTGCGGTTCGGGTTCGGGACGTTGTCGGTGCTGCGGGTGCGGGTCGAGCGGTGGGACCGGGCCGCCGGGGGGCGGGCGATGGTGGCCGCGCCGGTGGTCGGGGTGGTGCTGGGGGCGCTCGCGGCCGGGGTCGGGGCGCTGGTCGCGTGGCGCGCGGGCGGACTGCTCGGCGCGGTGGCGGCGGTCAGCGTGCTCGCGGCGCTGACCCGGGGCCTGCACCTGGACGGCCTCGCGGACGTCGCGGACGGGCTGGGCAGCGGGAAGCCCGCCGAGGACGCGCTGCGCATCATGAAGCAGTCGGACATCGGGCCGTTCGGCGTCCTCACCCTCGTCCTCGTGCTGCTCGCCCAGGTGGCCGCACTCGCCGGGCAGTTCGCCGTCTCCCCGCTGCGCGGTGCGCTGGCGGTGCTCGCGGCGGCGGTGGCCGCCCGCTGCGCGCTCTCCTGGGGATGCCTGCGGTCGGTGCCGGCGGCCCGTCCGGGCGGGCTCGGCGCGATGGTGGCGAGCACCGTGTCCCCGGCCGCGGCGGTCATGTCGACCGGCGGCGCGGCCCTGCTGACGGCCGCCGCCGGACTCCCTGACGGCCACTCAGCCCTGGTTCTGCCCGCGGCAGTTGTGGTCGGCGTCGGCGCGGCCTGGCTGCTGCTGCGGCGCTGCGTGCGGCGGTTCGGCGGGATCACCGGGGACGTGCTCGGCGCGATGGCGGAGACCGCCGCGACCGGCGCCCTGCTGCTGCTCGCGCTGGCGGGCTGAGGACGGCGCCAAAGCCCGTGCGCCGAAAGGCGGTACACCAGGCGGAGCGTGATCCCACCATGCGGACTACCATGCGGGGAGCACCGCAGCCCTGCACCGTCGCAGGTCCTGCCCGGCCGGCGCACGTTGGGGCGCCGGGGCCTCTGGTGTGCGCGACCGCCGCGGGCGGTGGGCGCGCGCAGCCAGGGGCCCCGGGTCCGGCGTCCACCGGCCGGTCGGCCTGGCCGGCGGTTCCGGGCTGCGCCGGTGCGGCACTCGCGCCGCGACCGGTCGTGGACCGCGAAAGAACAGGACGCATTACGTGACTGCATTGTCTGTGAGCACCTCCTCCGCCGCCTCGCTGCGCGCGGACGCCCTGGTGATCGGCGTGGCGAAGGGCCCCAAGGGCATCGTGCTGGCGCCGGGCGCCGAGGCCGTGGCCGAGGCGTTCGAGGGCAAGCTGGCCGAGGTTCTCAGCACGCTGGGCGCGTCCGGCGCCGAGGGCGAGGCCGTCAAGGTGCCCTCCCCCGCCGGTCTGAAGGCCGCGCTCGTGCTCGCGGTCGGCCTGGGCGAGGCCGCCGAGGGCGGCTACGAGCTGGAGGCCCTGCGCCGCGCCGCCGGTGTCGCCGCCCGCACCCTCGCGGGTGCCAAGAAGGTCGCGCTGGCGCTGCCGGCCGAGTCGGCCGACGAGGCCGAGTCGGTCGCGCTGGGCGGCCTGCTGGGCGCCTACGCGTTCGGCACCTACAAGAACAACGGCAACGGCGGCAAGGAGCCGGTCGGCGAGCTGATCCTGCTGGCGACCCGCAAGGGCAGCAAGGACGTCAAGGCCGCCGTCGAGCGCGCCGCCGTCGTCGGCGAGGAGATGAACCGCGCCCGCGACCTCGTCAACACCGCGCCGAACGACCTGAACCCGAAGGGCTTCGCCGCGATCGCCCAGGCGGCCGGCAAGGAGCACGGCCTCAAGGTCGAGGTGCTGGACGAGAAGGCGCTGGTCAAGGGCGGCTTCGGCGGCCTGCTCGGCGTCGGCACCGGCTCGGTCAACCCGCCGCGCCTGGTGAAGGTGGCCTACACCCACCCGAAGGCCAAGGCGACCCTGGCGTTCGTCGGCAAGGGCATCACCTACGACTCGGGCGGCATCTCGCTGAAGCCGGCCGGCCACAACGAGACCATGAAGTGCGACATGGCCGGCGCCGCCGCCGTGTTCGCCGCCGTGGTCGCCGCCAAGCGCCTGGGCCTGCAGGTCAACGTCACCGCCTGGCTGGCGCTGGCCGAGAACATGCCGTCCGGCTCGGCCACCCGTCCGGGTGACGTGCTGCGCATGTACGGCGGCAAGACCGTCGAGGTGCTGAACACCGACGCCGAGGGCCGGCTGGTGCTGGCCGACGCCATCGTGCGGGCCGGCGAGGAGAACCCGGACGTCATCATCGACGTCGCGACCCTGACCGGCGCGATGATGATGGCGCTGGGCGCCCGCACCTTCGGCGTGATGGCCAACGACGACGAGCTGCGCGCCACCCTGCACGCGGCCGCCGGCGAGGTGGGCGAGCAGTCCTGGCCGATGCCGCTGCCGGCCGACCTGCGCAAGGGCATGACCGACTCGACCATCGCCGACCTGGCGAACATGGGCGACCGGATGGGCGGCGGCCTGGTGGCCGGCCTGTTCCTGAAGGAGTTCGTGGCCGAGGGCATCGACTGGGCGCACCTGGACATCGCCGGTCCGGCGTTCCACGAGGGCGCGCCGTTCGGCTACACCCCGAAGGGCGGCACCGCGAGCGCGGTGCGCACCCTGGTCCGCTTCGCCGAGCAGAAGGCGGCGGGCGGCAAGGCCTGAGTGGCCTGAGCGGCCGGGTACGGCTGACGGGACGGGGTCCGGCGCGGGTGCGCCGGGCCCCGTCCGGCTTCCCGGGCGGGACGGGAGCCGGGACCAGGGCCGGGGTTACCTGCGGGTAGGGCGCGCCGGGCGCGGATCGCACCCCTGTTCGCTGCGGGCGAAACTTTGTTCCGCACTGCGGAACCCGGGGCTCCGCTGCCCCCGGAAACCCCCGCCCGGGCCCTGTCAACCCCGCCCTGAACTGCGCCGATGCCCCTCCGTCCGGGGTGTTCCCACCCCTGCGACCACCCCCGGGGACGCCCCCGGGGCGGACCCGGACATCAGTCGCCGCGAACAAGTGCGAAGATGTATTTCCGGCACGACTGGGCGCCCCACAAAGGCTTCCGAACCACCGGACCGTGACCGGCCCGGCGATCCACACCCCATGCATGGAGGACGTGACGTGGCGAACGACGCCAGCACCGTTTTCGACGTAGTCATTCTCGGAGGCGGAAGCGGCGGTTACGCCGCGGCGCTCCGCGCCGCCCAGCTGGGCCTGAGCGTCGCCCTGATCGAGAAGGGTGAGCTCGGCGGCACCTGCCTGCACCGCGGCTGCATCCCGACCAAGGCGCTGCTGCACGCCGCCGAGATCGCCGACGAGACGAAGGAGGCCGCCGAGTTCGGCGTGCTGGCCACCTTCCAGGGCATCGACATCAACGGCGTCCACAAGTACAAGGACGACGTCATCGCCGGCCTGTACAAGGGCCTCCAGGGCCTGGTGGCGTCCCGCAAGGTCACCTTCATCCAGGGCGAGGGCAAGCTCTCCTCGCAGACCTCGGTGGACGTCAACGGCCAGCGCGTCGAGGGTCGCCACATCGTCCTCGCCACCGGTTCGGTGCCGCGCTCGATCCCGGGCCTGGAGATCGACGGCAACCGCGTCATCTCCTCCGACCACGCCCTGAAGCTCGACCGGATCCCGAAGTCGGTCGTCATCCTCGGCGGCGGCGTGATCGGCGTCGAGTTCGCCTCGGTGTGGAAGTCGTTCGGCGTCGAGGTCACCATCGTCGAGGCCCTGCCGCACCTGGTCCCGCTGGAGGACGAGAACTCCTCCAAGCTGCTGGAGCGCGCCTTCCGCAAGCGCGGCATCAAGTTCGAGCTGAAGGCCCGCTTCTCCGGCGTCGAGTACACCGAGACCGGTGTGCGCGTCTCCACCGAGAACGGCAAGCAGATCGACGCCGACCTGCTGCTCGTCGCCATCGGCCGCGGCCCGGTCTCGGCCGGCCTGGGCTACGAGGAGAACGGCGTCGCGATGGACCGCGGCTACGTCCTCGTCGACGAGTACATGCGCACCAACGTGCCGACCATCTCGGCCGTCGGCGACCTCGCCCCGACCCTGCAGCTGGCCCACGTCGGCTTCGCCGAGGGCATCCTGGTCGCCGAGCGCCTGGCCGGCCTCAAGCCGGTGCCGATCGACTACGACGGCGTCCCGCGCGTGACGTACTCCAACCCCGAGGTGGCCTCCGTCGGCATCTCCGAGGCCAAGGCCGTCGAGCTGTACGGCAAGGACAAGGTCGTCACGCTCAAGTACAACCTGGCCGGCAACGGCAAGAGCAAGATCCTGAAGACCGCCGGCGAGATCAAGCTCGTCCAGGTCAAGGACGGCGCCGTGGTCGGCGTCCACATGGTCGGCGCCCGCATGGGCGAGCAGGTCGGCGAAGCCCAGCTGATCTACAACTGGGAGGCTCTGCCGGCCGAGGTCGCGCAGCTCATCCACGCGCACCCGACCCAGTCCGAGGCCCTGGGCGAGGCGCACCTGGCGCTGGCCGGCAAGCCGCTGCACGCGCACGACTGATCGCGCCCCCACACCCCAAATTCCAGTTCGCAAGACTTGATAGGAGTCGCTGAAACCATGGCGGTCTCAGTAACACTGCCCGCGCTGGGCGAGAGCGTTTCCGAGGGCACCGTCACCCGTTGGCTGAAGGCCGAGGGTGAGCGGGTAGAGATGGACGAGCCGCTGCTCGAGGTCTCGACCGACAAGGTCGACACCGAGATCCCGGCCCCGGCCTCCGGCATCCTGGCCTCGATCAAGGTCGCCGAGGACGAGACCGTCGAGGTCGGCGCCGAGCTGGCGATCATCGACGACGGCACGGGCGCCCCGGTCGCCGCCGCCGCGCCGGTCGCCGAGGCCGCTCCGGCCCCGGTTGCCGCTCCGGCCCCGGTCGTCGAGGCCCCGGTCGCCGCTCCGGCCGCTCCGGTCGCCGCGCCGGCTCCGGTTGCCGCCCCGGTCGCCGCCGCCCCCGCCGCCGACGCCACCCCGGTGCTGCTGCCGGCGCTGGGCGAGTCGGTCGCCGAGGGCACCGTCACCCGCTGGCTGAAGGCCGAGGGTGACACCGTCGAGGTCGACGAGCCGCTGCTCGAGGTCTCCACCGACAAGGTCGACACCGAGATCCCGTCGCCGGTCGCCGGCACCCTGGTGAAGATCCTGGTCGGCGAGGACGAGGTCGCCGAGGTCGGCGCCCAGCTCGCGCTGATCGGCGCCGCGGGTGCCGTCGTGGCCGCCCCGGCCCCGGTCGCCGCCCCGGCTGCTCCGGCTCCGGTTGCCCCGGCTGCCCCGGTCGCCGCCCCGGTTGCCGCTCCGGCCCCGGCCGCCCCGGCTCCGGTTGCCGCTCCGGCCCCCGTTGCCCCGGTCGCCCCCGTTGCCGCCCCGGCCCCGGTCGCCGCTCCGGCCCCGGTCGCCCCGGCTGCTCCGGCCGCCCCGGTCGCCGACGCCGGTGACGCCTACGTCACCCCGCTGGTCCGCAAGCTCGCCGCCGAGCACGGTGTCGCGCTGTCCGCCGTCACCGGCACCGGTGTCGGTGGCCGCATCCGCAAGCAGGACGTCCTGGCCGCCGCCGAGGCCGCCAAGGCCGCGCCTGCTCCGGTCGCCGCCGCTGCCGCCCCGGCCGCCGCCCCGAAGGCCGCCGCCGCGCCGTCCGCGCTGCGTGGCCAGACGGTCAAGATGACCCGCATGCGCAAGGTCATCGGCGACAACATGATGAAGGCCCTGCACGAGCAGGCGCAGCTCACCAGCGTGGTCGAGGTGGACGTCACCAAGATCATGTCGCTGCGCGCCAAGGCCAAGGACTCCTTCCTCGCCCGCGAGGGCGTGAAGCTGTCCCCGATGCCGTTCTTCGTCAAGGCCGCCGCCCAGGCGCTGAAGGCCCACGCGGTCGTCAACGCCCGGATCAACGACGCCGAGGGCACCATCACCTACTTCGACACCGAGAACATCGGTATCGCGGTGGACTCCGAGAAGGGTCTGATGACCCCGGTCATCAAGGGTGCGGGCGACCTCAACATCGCCGGCATCTCGAAGAAGACCGCGGAGCTGGCCGGCAAGGTGCGCGACAGCAAGATCACCCCGGACGAGCTGTCCGGCGCCACCTTCACCATCAGCAACACCGGCTCGCGCGGTGCGCTGTTCGACACCGTCATCGTGCCGCCGAACCAGGCCGCGATCCTGGGCATCGGCGCGACGGTCAAGCGCCCGGTCGTCATCGAGGCCGACGGCGGCACCGCCATCGGCATCCGTGACATGACCTACCTGTCGCTCTCCTACGACCACCGCCTGGTGGACGGCGCCGACGCCGCCCGCTACCTGGTGGCCGTCAAGGAGATCCTGGAGGCCGGCGAGTTCGAGGTCGAGCTCGGCCTGTAAGGCTGCAAGGGTCATCGGCAGTACCCGGAACCCCGCGTCGTCCCCGGACGGCGCGGGGTTCCGCGTTCCGCGCCCGTTCCGGGTGATTCACGTGCTCTTCGCATGCGCCGGTGCGGCCGAACAGGGATGCTGGAGCGGTGATGGACGAGACCGACTTCTGGCAGATCATCGACGAGACCCGGGAAGCCGCCGACGGCGACCCGGACGAGCAGGCGGACCGCCTGGTGGAACGGCTCGTCCAACTGGCCCCGGACGATGTCATCGACTTCGCCCGGCTCTTCGAGGCCCGGTTCCAGCGCGCCTACCGCCACGACCTGTGGGGGGCGGCGTACCTGCTGCTGGACGGCGCCTCCGAGGACTCCTTCGACTACTTCCGGTGCTGGCTGATCGGCCAGGGCCGGGACGTCTTCGAGGGCGGGCTGCACGAGCCGGACGACCTGGCGGACCTGCTGCCCGGGTTCGACGAGGAGGAGGACGGCGAGGCCGAGGAGCTCGGCTACGCCGCCGACGAGGCGTACGAGCAGCTGACCGGGCTGCCGCTGCCCGAGGTGGGCGGACGGCAGCCCGCGCGGCCGGCCGGGGCGACCTTCGACTTCGACGACCCGGACGTCATGGCGAAACGGTTCCCCAAGCTCTGGGAGCGGTACGGGGACTGACCCCCCGCCCGCCCGGGACGGCCCCGGGCGGGTCGTGGGCGGGTCGTGGGCTCAGGTGGTGGAGCCGGTCCCGGAGCCCGAGCTGTTGTCCTGCTTGATGCCCTTGAGGATCTGGTCCAGCACGGTGGGGTCGGGCGCGCCCGCGGCGTCGTCCACCCCGCCCTCGAAGGCCACGTAGCCGCCGCCCTTCGCCGGGACGGCCACCATCAGGATGTAGCCCTTGCTGCCGTCCCCGGTGGTGATGTGCCAGCGCACGGCGTAGCCGGAGATGCCCGCGACCGTGGTGCTGGACGAGCCGGCGTCGGTGTGCGAGGTGATGTTGGTGAAGATCGCCGCCGCGTAGCCCGGCATCGCCGCCTCGGCCGCCGCCCGGGCGGTGGTGCCCGAGATGGTCTCCTTCTCGACCGAGAACTGGCCGCGGATGCAGTTGCCGCCGCCGGAGCAGGTGTACTGGCCGCTGCCGAGGAAGACCGAGGAGCGGGTGCCGCCGGTGGTCGCCTCCCAGCCCTCGAAGACCGGCACCGTGATGGCGTGCTGCGGGTCGGCCACGGTGTCCTTGACCACCGGGCTGGGGCGCGCGGGGGTGGTGGGCGGCGGTGGCGGGGTCGACCTGCTCGGGGTCGGGGTCGGGGTGGTGGCGGTGGGGCTCGGGGTGTCGGTGACCGTCACGGTCGCCACCGGCGGGGTCTTGTCGGCGGACGGGCCGTCGCCGCCGCTGTTCAGCACGATCGCGGCCGCCACGCCGATCACGGCCAGCACCCCGACCACGATGCCGACGGCGGTGCCGGTCTTGATCCGGTTCGGCTGCGACGGCGGCGGGTAGGCGGCCGGCGGGTAGCCGTAGGCGGGCTGGTCCGGCGCCGGGTAGCCGTACCCGGGCTGCCCCTGCTGCGGGGCGCCGTAGCCGTAGGACGGTGGCGGGGGCGCGGCGGCCTGCGGCGGGTTCTGCCAGGAGACCTGCGTCGGGGCGTCGGCGAGCTGGCCGCCGCCGGCCTGGACGGGCCGCACGTCGCTGGTCCAGGCCGTGCCGTCCCACCAGCGCTCATGGCCGGCCGTGCCGTCCGCACCCGGTACCGGGTACCACCCGGGAGGCGTCGAGTTGCTCACGGCCGTACCGTACCCGTCCGGGTGATGGTCCAGACAGGGCGGGTCTGTCACGACTCTGCACCACCCGTGCACCGGATCTGACGACGCGTCAGTAACCTGCGGACGGTTCGCGGACGCTCGGCGGGCGGGCCGCGGATGCTTCGCGGACGGTCCGTGGGTGGTGCGTGGACGGTGCGCGGGTGGTGCGTGCCGGGAGGGCCCGGAGCTGGTCCGGGCCCGGGTGCCGGGCGGTCAGTCGGTGAGCGGCCGGGCCATCCAGATGTCGTCGACGTACCGGCCGTCGATCAGGAACTCCTCGGCGAGCGAGCCCTCGACGACGAAGCCGCAGCGCTCGTAGAGGCGGCGGGCCGGGGCGTTGTGGCCGAGCACCCGCAGGCTCAGCTTGCGGGCGCCCTGCTCCCGGGCGGCCGCGCAGGCGGCCTCGACCAGGGCGGCCCCGAGGCCCCGGCCGCGCACCGAGGTGTCGACGGCGAGGCCCTGGATCTGGCGCACGTGCCGGTTGCTGGCGAGCGGGGTGGCCGGGACGACCCGGACGTAGCCGACGATCCGGCCGTCGAGCAGGGCGAGGCGGAACTGGTCCGGGGTGTGGGTCTCGTCGAACACCCCGGCGTCCTCGGCGGGACGCGGGCCGACGTCGGCCAGCGGGGTCCAGGTGGTGCGATTGAGGACGGCGAGCTCCGGCTCGTCCTCGGCCCGCGCGGGGCGGATGATCAGATCGTCGGCTTGGTGCATGCGCGGCATGCTAGCCATCCCCCGCCCGGGCGTACACGGAATTTCGGGCTCGGCCCGGTTCGGAATCCGCGGTCCCACGGGCGAGGATGGGCCCATGAGAATCGCGGTCACAGGATCCACGGGACTGATCGGCTCGGCGCTCGTCGACTCGCTGCTGGCGGACGGCCACGAGGTGGTGCGGCTGGTCCGGCACCGCTCGAAGACCGGTCCCCGGCCGGACGGCACCACCGCCATCGGCTGGAACCCGCTGCTGGGCGAGATCGACCGGGCCGGACTGGCCGGGGTCGAGGCGGCGGTGCACCTGGCCGGCGCCGGGGTCGGCGACCACCGGTGGACCGACGCCTACAAGCGGGAGATCCGGGAGAGCCGGGTACTCGGCACCGAGACCCTGGCCACCGCCCTCGCCGGGCTGGCCGAGCCGCCGCGGGTCCTGGTCAGCGCCTCGGCCGTCGGCTACTACGGCCAGACCGGGGACCGGGTGATCGACGAGGAAGCGCCGGCCGGGGACGACTTCCTGGCCGAGGTGTGCGTCGAGTGGGAGGCCGCCGCCCGGCCGGCCGAGCGGGCCGGGATCCGGGTGGTCCACCCGCGCACCGGCCTGGTGCTCTCCGCCGCCGGCGGCGCGGGCGGGCGGCTCTTCCCGCTGTTCCGGCTGGGCCTCGGCGGGCGGCTCGGCGACGGCCGGCAGTACTGGAGCCACATCTCGCTGGCCGACGAGGTCGCGGCGCTGCGCTTCCTGATCGACCGGGAGGGCGTCAGCGGACCGGTCAACCTGACCGCGCCCGAGCCGGTGACCAACGCCGAGCTGACGGCCGCGCTCGGGCGGGCGCTGCACCGGCCGACGCCGTTCCCGGTGCCGAAGGCCGTGCTGGGCGCGGTGCTGGGCGAGCTGGCGGTCGAGGTGGTCGGCAGCCACCGGGTGGTGCCGCGCCGGCTGCTGGACGCGGGCTTCCGGTTCCGGCACCCGGACGTCGACTCGGTGGTGCGGGCGGCGCTCTGACGGCCCGGCGGGCCCGGCGGGGCTGGGCGTTCCGGGGGCCCACGGGGCC
>NZ_JBFBDO010000023.1:0-92002 GCF_040683335.1 Kitasatospora sp. NPDC093806 | reverse complement strand
CGGACGGCGGCCGGGCCGCAGACCCTTGCGCGGTGCGGGCCGGCCGCCGTCCGGGGGCCTAGGGGGCCGCTACGGGCTCTCCAGGGTGCCGAGGGTGACCTCGGCGGTCTTGGCCTGGCCGTCCCGGGTGTAGCCGACGGTGGCCTTGGAGCCGGGCGCGAGCGAGGCCAGCGCGGTGGTGAGCGAGTTCAGCGAGTCGACCGCGGTGTCGCCGATCCTGGTGATCACGTCCCCGGGCTGGAGCCCCGCCGAGGCGGCCGGGCCGCCGGGCGAGACCGCGACCACGGCGGCGCCGGCCGGGCGGAAGCTCTGGTCGAAGTAGGTCCGGGCGGTGATGCCGAGCGCGGCCCGGCCGGAGTTGGTGACCTTGCCGTCCTTGATCAGCTGGTCGGCGATGCTGGTCACGGTGGACGCCGGGATGGCGAAGCCGATGCCCGGGGCGGCGGCGCCGTTGGCCTCCGGTTCGGTGGCGGCCAGCGTGTTGATGCCGATCACCTGGCTGTCCAGGTTGACCAGCGCCCCGCCGCTGTTGCCGGGGTTGATCGCGGCCGAGGTCTGCACCATGTTGCCGATGGTGGCGCCCGGCGAGCCGTTGCCGCGCGGTTCGGAGACGGTCCGGCCGGTGGCCGAGACGATGCCCTGGGTGACGCTGCTGGAGAGTCCCAGCGGGCTGCCCATGGCGAGGGTGATCTGGCCCAGCTCGACCTTGGTGGAGTCCGCGAACTTGGCCGGTTTGAGTCCGTTCGGCGGGCTGCCCAGCCGGATCACCGCGAGGTCGGAGTCCGGGTAACTGGCGACCAGCGTGGCGTCCAGCGGCTTGGTGCTGCCGGCCAGGGTGACGGTGAAGGCGGTGGCCGAGCCGACCACGTGGGCGTTGGTGACGATGTCGCCCTTGTCGTCGTAGACGATCCCGGAGCCGAGGCCGGTGCCGGTGGTGATCTGCACCACCGAGGGCAGCACGTCCTTGATCACCTTCTGGTAGGCGTCCTGGAGCTGGTTGGCGCCGCCCGGCTGGTCGGCGGGCGCCGCCGAGACCCCGGACGGCGCCGCGGACGCGCCCGAGGACGGACCCGACGAGGACGCGGACGACGAACCGCTGCTGCACCCGGCCGCCCCGGCCAGCGCCAGCGCGGCCAGCACGGCGACGGCGACCGCCCCCGGCCCGCGCGGGTGCCCGCCGAACGCCTTCGGCCCGGTCGGGCGCGGCCCGGCCGGAATCGGACGGGTGGGTTCCTTCTTGCGGTTCACCGGGACGGCCTCCGGAATCCTCAGCGCACGGCCACGGCGGGCCGCGCGAACGCGACGCAGAGATCTTTGTCAGCATTTCACCGAAATGTCCGAATAGCCCGCACCGACTCGCCCACCGTCTCCGACCCGCGGCGGACATAGGATTCCGGCCATGACTTGGTTGCTCACCGGTGGTGCCGGATACATCGGCAGGCACGTGCTGCAGCAGCTCGTGGCCGCCGGCGAGCGGGTCGTGGTGCTGGACGACCTCAGCACGGCCGCCGGCGGGCGGCTGCCGGCGGGCGTCCCGCTGATCGAGGGCTCCACCCTGGACCGGTCCGCCGTCGACGCGGCGCTGCGCGAGCACGACGTGCGCGGCGTGCTGCACTTCGCCGCGAAGAAGCAGGTCGGCGAGTCGGTCGAGCGGCCCTTCTACTACTACCGGGAGAACCTCACCGGCCTGCAGACCGTGCTGGAGGCGGTGGTCGACGCCGGGGTGCGGCGCTTCCTGTTCTCCTCCTCCGCCGCCGTCTACGGCATGCCGGACGTCGACCTGGTCACCGAGTCCGCGCCCTGCGCGCCGATGAACCCGTACGGCGAGACCAAGCTGGCCGGTGAGTGGCTGGTCTCCTCGGTCGGCCGGGCCCACGGCCTGTCCACCACGTCGCTGCGCTACTTCAACGTGGCCGGCGCCGCCGCGCCGGAGCTCTCCGACGCGGGCGTCTACAACCTGATCCCGATGGTCTTCGAACGGCTCACCGCCGGCCGGGCCCCCCGGGTCTTCGGCGCCGACTACCCGACCCCGGACGGCACCTGCGTCCGCGACTTCATCCACGTCGCCGACATCGCCTCGGCGCACGTCGCGGCGGCCCGCCGGCTGGCCGCCGACCCGGCCGGGACGACCCGGCTGACCCTCAACATCGGGCGCGGCGAGGGCGTCAGCGTCCGCGAGGTGCTGGACGTGATCGGCAAGGTCACCGGCTACGACACCACCCCGGAGATCGCCCCGCGCCGGGCCGGCGACCCGGCCCGGGTGGTGGCCTCGGCCGACCTGATCCACCACGAGCTGGGCTGGACCGCCCGGCACGGGGTGGAGGAGATGGTCGCCTCGGCCTGGGAGGGCTGGTGCCACCGCCACCCGGAGGCCCGCGCGTAGGCCCCTCGGAGGCCCGCACGCGGGACGCACGGCGGGGGCTCCGGCCCCCGCCCCACCCCCGCCCCCGCCGCCCTCAGTGCGAGGGCACCGCCGTGCCGTAGAACGCGTCCAGCGCGTACACGCAGCGGTCCTTGCTGCCGACGAAGACCTTCCCGCCGACCGCCACCGGCGAGCCGGTCAGCTCGCCCTTGGTGCCGAGCTCCCAGCGCAGCTGGCCGCCGGCCAGGTCCAGGGTGTGCAGCGAGTGGTCCCGGCTGCCCAGGTGGACCAGCCCGTCGGCGACCGCCGGGGAGCCGACGATCTCGCCCCGCGCGGAGTACCGCCAGCGCTCCCGGCCGCTGCCCGCCTCGAAGGCGTACAGCGTCTCGCCGCTGCCGACCAGCACCATGCCGTCCCCGACCACCACCGGCTCGGCGCCCTGCCGGGTGCCGGTGCGGGCCCGCCAGCGGTCCCGGCCGGTGGCCGCGTCCAGCGCGTAGACGGTGCCGAGGTAGTCGGCGACGTAGACCGCGTCGGCGTCCAGCGCCGGCGGGGTGAACAGCACCACCGGGGCCTCGAACCGCCACCGCTCGGCGCCGCTCGCCGCGTCCAGCGCGTAGACCCGGGTGCCGGCCGTCACGTACAGCACGCCGGAGCGCTCGACCGGGCGGGACGGCACGTCCTCGCCGACCGGGACCGACCAGCGCAGGCCGGAGCCGCGCGGGTCCACGCAGCGCAGCCGCCCGCCGCCGTAGTAGTAGGCCGCGCCGCCCACCAGGGCGGGGCCGGACTGCGGGTTCTCGTAGTCCTGCTGGGCGTCGTCGGCGCGCCACAGCTCGGCGCCGTTGGCCGCCGAGCGCAGCTGGACCCCGCCGCCCCGGACGCCGCAGCAGAGCACGCCCTCGGCGGCGTCCAGCGAGTACACCCAGCCGTCCAGCGAGTGCCGCCAGCGCTCGGTGCCGTCCGCGACGTCCACGGTGTACAGGTGCGGGCCGTCGGCGGCGTGCACCCGGCCGGCGTCCACGGCGAGCGCCCAGGCGACGTCGCGGGTCTTGTAGCGGCGCTGCCCGGAGCCGATGTCCAGGGCGTGCACCTCGAAGCTGGAGACGAACAGGGTGCCGTCGGCGACCACCGGGGTGCCCCAGACGTCGTTGGACATCCGGAACCGCCAGGGGCGCCAGCGGGCGGCGGCCCGGACCGGGGGCGGGGTGATCCGCCGGACCCAGTCCGTCTCGGCGGGCGCGGCGCCCGAGCCGGTCTGCTCGGCGCGCGGCCCCGGTCCTATCCGGACCAGGGCGCCGGGCAGCTGCACCTCGGCGTCGTTCCCGTCGGCGCCCGGCCGGCGGTGCCGGCTGGGGGCGGCCAGCTTCTCGGTGGCCACCTCGGCGTCCGGGCCGAGCGGCGCCGTGTGCACCGGCCCGGCCTGCGGCGGGACCGGCCGGTGCGGCTGGTGCTGCTGGTGCGGCGGGTGGTGCGGCACCGGCTGCGGCCCGGGCTGGGGCACCGGCTGGGGGACGACCGGCGGCTGCACCGGGGCGGCCGGGACGGCCACCGGCGGCGGCTGGCGGCGGCCGCGCTTGCGCTCGATCAGCGCGAGCGCGTCGGGCGGCAGCCAGTCCCCGGCCTCGCCGGAGGCGTCGTCCCGGGAGAACAGGTGCGGGGCCAGCTCGGCCTGGATCTGCTCCGGGGTCGGCCGGTGCTCCGGGGAGGGCCGCATGCAGGCCCGCACCAGGTCCACCAGCTCGACCGGCAGGCCGGACAGGTCCGGCTGGTCGCGCAGCAGCTGGAACACCGTCTCGACCGGGTTGGCCCCCCGGTACGGCGGGTGCCCGGTGCCGCAGAAGACCAGCAGCGAGCCGAGCGAGAAGACGTCGCTGGCGCCGGTCACGCCGCGGCTGTCCCGGGCCTGCTCGGGCGACATGTACGCCGGGGTGCCGACCGCGACGTTGGTCATGGTGAGCCGGGTGCTGGAGACCCCGGCGGCGATGCCGAAGTCGATCACCCGGGGGCCGTCCTCGACCACCAGGACATTGGACGGCTTGAGGTCGCGGTGGACCAGCCCGGCGGCGTGGATCGACTGCAGCGCCTCGGCGATGCCGGCCACCAGCCAGCGCACCGCCCCGACCGGCAGCGGCCCGCACTCGGTGACCAGGTCCTCCAGGGACGGCGCCGGGACGTACGCGGTGGCCAGCCAGGGCACCCGGGCGTCCGCGTCCGCGTCGACCACGGCCGCGGTGTAGAAACCGCCGACCGTCTTGGCCGCCGCGATCTCACGGGCGAACCGGACCCGGAACAGCTCGTCCTCGGCCAGCTCGGCCCGCACGGTCTTGATCGCCACTCGCCGACCGGCGGGCGATCGCGCCAGGTAGACCAGGCCCATTCCCCCCGCGCCGAGCCGCCCCAGCACCTCGAAGGGCCCGATCCGCCTCGGATCGTGCGCCGTCAGCTGGTCCACCCGCTGCCACCTCCCCGTCTTCCGCACCGCCCGCGTGGTGCCGGACACCCGCCGCGTGGTGCCGGACCCGATTCTCCAATGCCGCCCGGTCCATCTCCAACCTCCCCCGCCCAGAGCGGTATGCGGCCCCCGGGCGGGCCCACCGCCCGGTCAGCGGCTCCGGAACGGCCGGATTCTGACGTGCGCTCCGGCGGTGGCTTGCGCGCGACACGCCCGGGAGTCCCAGGAGGGGCAGCTCACACCCCACCCCAGATGGTCACGTTCCGTTACCGGAACACCCCTCAGCGGAGGGGTCGTCACCCTATGGCGTCGACAGTGCACGGGGGGGCGTCAAGAGGGCCTCCGGGGGCCGATTTATATCCGTCCGAAGCCCCCCGAAGCCCTATACCAACCCCCGTGCGGAGTAATTGTCACATCACCGAATCGCGCCAAGATCGGGCCACGGTAAGCTGACGGCATGACAGGACAAGTTCGCACCGTCGACGGTCGCGTCGCCGGGCGACGCGGACAGGAGACGCGGCAGAAGCTGCTCGACTGCCTCCGCGAGATGCTCAGCACGTCGCCCTATCGGGACGTCAAGGTCATCGACGTCGCCCGTATGGCGGGTACCTCCCCCGCGACCTTCTACCAGTACTTCCCGGATGTCGAGGGCGCCGTCCTCGAAATCGCCGAGGAAATGGCCAAGGACGCCGACACCCTCAAAGAGCTGGTGGCCGGAAAGTCCTGGGCAGGGAAGTCCGGCACGGCCACTTCGGAAGAACTGGTCGACGGATTCCTCGCCTTCTGGCGCAAGAACGACGCCATTCTCCGAGTGGTCACGCTCGGTGCCGCCGAAGGGGACAAGCGGTTCTTCAAGATCCGCATGACGGTCCTCAACGCGGTCGCCAAGCCGCTCACGGAAGCCGTCAAGGAACTCCAGGCGAAGGGACAGGCCGACAAGTCGCTGGATCCGGCCGCCGTCGCCGGGTCTCTGGTCTCGTTGCTCGCCTCGGCGGCCGAGCACCAGAAGGCCTTCACCTCCTGGGGCGTCAAGGTCAAGGACCTCAAGCCCAACCTCGCTCCCCTGGTGTACCTGGGCGTCACCGGCAAGAAGGCGCCCAAGTAGACCGATCCGCTCCAACCCACCCTTCCGCTTCGCGCGCGCCCCGGCCTCCTGTCCGGGGTACGACGGACGGCGGCCGTGTCCTCGGGGGAGGTCCGCCGGCGGTCCGCAGCGCGCCACGACATGCCGGTGGGCGGCCACCCCGTCAGGGTGACCGCCCACCGGCATGTGTGCTGTCAGGGGCAGCGCACGACCTGGCCCGCGAAGGCGAGGCCGCCGCCGAAGCCGAACAGCAGGACCGGGTCGCCCGGGGCCAGCTCGCCGCGCTCGACCAGCTTGGAGAAGGCCAGCGGGATCGAGGCCGCCGAGGTGTTGCCGGACTCCACCACGTCCCGGGCGACCACCGCGTCGGTGACCCCCAGCCGGTTGGCGATCGCGTCGATGATCCGCAGGTTGGCCTGGTGCGGCACGAAGCCCTTCAGCTCGGACGGGTCGATCCCGGCCTTCTCGCAGGCCTGCCGGGCCAGCGGGGCGATCTGCGTGGTGGCCCAGCGGAACACCGACTGGCCCTGCTGGCTGATCACCGGGTCCCAGCCGGTGATCACCACGGCGTCGCCCCGCTCCGGCTCCGAGCCCCACACCACCGGACCGATGCCCGGCTCGGCGCCCTCCTCCTGGGCCTCGACCAGCGCCGCCCCGGCGCCGTCGCCGAAGATCACGCAGGTGGAGCGGTCGGTCCAGTCGAGGGTGTCCGACATCCGCTCGGCGCCGATCACCAGGGCGCGCCGCGCCGCCCCGGCCCGGATCGCGTGGTCGGCGGTGGCCAGCGCGTAGGAGAAGCCCGAGCAGACCGTGTTGATGTCGTACGCGGCGGGCGCCTTCACCCCGAGCCGGGCCGCGACGGCGGCGGCCGTGTTGGGGCTGCGCTCGACCGCGGTGCAGGTGGCGACCACGACCAGGTCGACCTCGGCGGCCGACCGGCCGCTGTTGGCCAGCGCCTTCTGCGCCGCCTCGGTGGCGAGGTCGACGACGGTCTCGTCCTCCGCGATGTGCCGCTGCCGGATGCCCACCCGGCTGCGGATCCACTCGTCGTCGGTGTCGACCAGCTTCGCCAGGTCGTCGTTGGTGAGGACCTTGGGGGGCTGGTAGTGGCCGAGTGCCACGATGCGCGAACCGGTCATACTGCCCACTCAACCCGGTTACCCACTGGTCAGTCGGGCGCGACCGGCTACAGGATCCGCGCCGGGAAGCTGTAGGAGGCCGACAAGTGGCGTTGCGGCGCCTGGGCCCCGGCCCGGCCGGGCGGGCGGTCCGGGGGCCGGTCAGCGGGCCGAACCGGGGCGGCGGACGGCGTTCCGGGCGGGGTCAGGCCGCCAGCGAGGCCGCGTCGCCCATCACGATCACCGGGTGGGCGGCCGGGTCCAGGGTGCGGATCAGCTGGGCCATCTTCTCCTCCGGAACGGACACGCAGCCGTGCGTCGGACCGCCGTGGTCGACGTGGATCCAGATCCCGCCGCCCTTGGACGAGCCGTTGGGGCGGCGCGGGTCCAGCGGGGAGTTGCCGGCCACCCGGTTGTAGTTGATCGCGACCACGTAGTCGAAGGAGCCGGCCAGCTGCTCGCCCGCGAAGCCGGTCCCGGAGACGACGAAGTTGGGGTCCTTGTCGTACGGGAGGCGGCTGCCCGGGTCGGCCTTGCGGCCGCCGGCGTCGGTGAGCTCGTAGACGCCGATCGGGCTGCGCAGGTCGCCCTCGTTGTGGTCGGTGGTCCAGCCCTTGAACGCGTTGTGGCCCTGCCAGGTCTCGCCGGCCAGCCAGCGACCCTCGGCGGTGCGGGTCCACAGCGTGACGGCGGCCCGGTTGGTGTCCTTGCCCTCGCCGGAGGCGAGCACCACCTGCGTCGTCGCGGCGGGTATCCGGGCGGTGAAGGCGGCGCCGAGGCCGGGTATCGCGGCCACCGAGCCGTCCGCGCGGGCCTCGCTGCGGCCGGCGGCGGGGGTGTCGGCCTGCCGGGCGTCGGCGGCCTGGGCGGCCGGGGCGGCGGTCGGCGAGGCCTGGTCGGCCACCGGCTCCGCGGGGACGGGCCGGTCCGGGGCGCTGACGCCCTCCGGGCCGGGGCCGCCGGCACTGGCCGGGCCGGGCTCGGCGGGGTCGTTGCCGACCGTGTACCAGCCGGCGGCGGCCGCCAGCAGCAGAGCGGTGCCGGCGGTGACGGCCCGGCCGGTGCGCTTCTTCTTGGGCTTGCGCCGGTGGCCGCGGGCGGCCGCCCGGGACCCGGCGGCGGGCGCGGCGGTCCGCTGCGGCGGCAGGGGGACGGCCTCGGGCGCCACCGTCGGCTCCGGCTCGGCGCCGTACGCCTGGAACGGCTGGTCGTAGACGTCGTGCTCGGCGAGGCTCCGGTAGCCGTCCCCGAGGTGGCCCTGGTCCTCGTACAACGGCTCGTAGGGCGTCTCGTACGACGCCTCGTACTGCTGCTGCGGTACCTCGTACACCGGCTCGTACATCGGCTCGTACGACGGGTACGGGGTGGCGCGATGGGAACCGGACATGTGGCCGATCCTGCCAAACCGAGGCCCCGTTGGGAAACCCGGGGGCCGTGCGGACCCGGTGAAGACACGACCGCCCGGGCCCGACGAGGGGCCCGGGCGGTCTCGGCGTCAGAGCCGCATGGCCTGCGGGGTCTCCCGACGGCCCAGGTCGGGGCCGTCGTACTCGCGGATGACCTCGTAGCGGGTGTTGCGCTCCACCGGCCGGAACCCGGCGTCCCGGATCAGGCCGAGCAGGTCCTCGCGGTTCAGCTTGTTCGGGGTGCCGAAGTTGTCCGCGTCGTGGGTGATCTTGTACTCGACGACCGAGCCGTCCATGTCGTCCGCGCCGTGGCTGAGCGCCAGCTGGGCGGTGGTGACGCCGTGCATCACCCAGAAGACCTTGACGTGCGGCACGTTGTCGAAGAGCAGCCGGGAGACCGCGAAGGTCTTCAGCGCCTCGGCGCCGGTGGCCATCTCGGTGCGGTCCATCAGCCGGTTGCGGACGACGCCGTCCTTGGAGTCGTGGAAGTCGTGCTGGTAGCGCAGCGGGATGAAGACCTGGAAGCCGCCGGTCTCGTCCTGCAGCTCGCGCAGCCGCAGCACGTGGTCCACCCGGTGGCGGGGCTCCTCGATGTGGCCGTACAGCATGGTGGCCGGCGTCTTGAGGCCCTTGCTGTGGGCGAGCCGGTGGATCCGCGACCAGTCCTCCCAGTGGGTGTCGTGGTCGACGATGTGCTGGCGGACCTCCCAGTCGAAGATCTCCGCGCCGCCGCCGGTCAGCGACTCCAGACCGGCGTCGATCAGCTCGTCGAGGATCTCGTCGGCGGGCAGGCCGCTGATCTTCTCGAACCAGTGGATCTCGGTGGCGGTGAAGGCCTTCAGCGAGACGTTCGGCAGCGCGGCCTTCAGCTCCCGCAGCGAGCGCGGGTAGTAGCGCCACGGCAGGGTCGGGTGCAGGCCGTTCACGATGTGCAGCTCGGTGAGGGAGTCGACCTCCATCGCCTTGGCCAGCCGGACGGCCTCCTCGATGCGCATCGTGTACGCGTCCTTCTCGCCCGGCTTGCGCTGGAACGAGCAGTACGCGCAGGACGCGTTGCACACGTTCGTCATGTTGAGGTGGCGGTTGACGTTGAAGTGGACGACATCGCCGTTCTTCCGCGTCCGCACGTGATGGGCGAGCCCGCCCAGCCAGGCCAGGTCGTCGCTCTCGTAGAGCGCGATCCCGTCCTCGCGGGTCAGCCGCTCACCCGCGTAGACCTTCGCCTCCAGCTCGCGCTTGAGCCCTGCGTCCATGCGGTGCCCCGCCTCCTCCGACTTCGAATCGTTGCCGGAACGAGCGTACGCCCCCGTTCCGGTCAGCCCGCGAGCAGCTCCGACAGCAACGCCGGATCGATGTTGCCGCCGCTGACCACGGCCGCCACCGCCGTCCCGCCGATCTCGGCGGCGCGGTGGAAGTACGCGGCCGGGGCGACCGCGCCGGACGGCTCGGCGACCAGCCGGCCGCGCCGGGCCAGCAGGGCGACGGTGGCGCGGATCTCGTCCTCGGTGACGGTGACGATGTCGTCCACGTAGGCGGTGAGGTGCTCGAACGGCAGGACGCCCACCGAGGGGGTGCGCAGCCCGTCCGCGATGGTCCGGTAGGTGTCGGCGACCGGCCAGGAGAGCCGCTCGCCGGCCCGCAGGCTGGCCTGCGCGTCGGCGGCCAGTTCCGGCTCGACGCCGACCACCCGGATGCCCGGGCGGGTCAGCTTGAGCGCGGCGGCCGTGCCGGAGATCAGCCCGCCGCCGCTGACCGGGACGAGCACGGTGTCCAGCTCCGCCGGGGCGTCCTCGGCGATCTCCAGGCCGACCGTGCCCTGGCCCGCGATGATGAACCGGTCGTCGTACGGCGGCACCCAGACGTAGCCGTGCTTCTCGGCCAGCTCGCCGGGCACGGTGTCCCGCTCCTCCGGCGTGACCAGCAGCACCTCGGCGCCGAACGAGCGGGTGCCGGCGACCTTGACCGCGGGCGAGGTGTCCGGCATGACGATGACGGCCTTGATCCCGAGCAGCTGCGCGGCGTACGCCACCGCCTGCGCGTGGTTGCCGCTGGACTGCGCGACGACGCCGCGGGCCCGCTCGTCCTCGCTCAGCGCGGCGAGCCGGTTGTAGGCGCCGCGGGTCTTGAACGCCCCGGTCGGCTGGAGGTTCTCCGGCTTGAGCCAGAGCTTTCGCCCGCCGTCCGCCGCCCAGGGGGCGGGGACCAGCGGGGTGCGCACGGCGACCCCGGCGATCCGCTCCCGGGCCGCGTGCAGTTCCGCCAGTGAGACCAGTGCCATGTCCGTCATTCCCCCGCCGCCTTCGTCCGTCCCGGGCCGGGCCCGGCTACTCCCCGTCGGCGAGCGGGAGCTCGCTGACCCGGCTTTCCCACTTGGTGGAGAGTACGACGGTCGTACGGGTGCGAGCCACACCCTTCGTGCCCGAGATCCGCTTCACCACCGACTCCAGGCCCTCGACGTCCGGCACCCGGACCTTGAGCATGTACGAGTCGTCGCCGGCGATGAACCAGCAGTCCTCGACCTCGCCCAGGTCCTTCAGCCGGAACGCGACGTCCTCGTGGTCGGCCGCGTCGGTCAGCTGGAGGCCGATCAACGCCGTGACGCCGAAACCGAGCGAGGCCGGGTTGACCGTCGCGCGGTAGCCGGTGATCACACCGGCCTGCTCCAACCGGTTGATCCGGTCCGTGACGCTCGGGCCGGAGAGTCCGACCAGCCGGCCCAGCTCGGCGTAGGACGCGCGGCCGTTCTCCCGGAGCGCCTGGATGAGCTGCCTGTCCACCGTGTCCATATACCGTCCGCGTCCTTCCGAACCTCACCAGACCCACAGATCATTATCCGGATTCAAAGGCGCCATGCTCGGACCAACCCGGATATCGCAGAGAAGATACTCTCCCGTCCTCCGCCGCCTCACTCCCCCTCAGACCGACCGGCCGCGTGCGCCGGTCCGGAACTCAGGACGAACGCTCCGTCTCGCGCGCCGCCGCGCCCAACTCGCCCTCCCAGCGCCGGTACAGGGCGTGCGGCACGCCGACCGCGTCCAGCACCCGGCCGGCCACGAAGTCGACCAGCTCGCGGACGGTGGAGCCGCCGGCGTAGAAACCGGGCGAGGCGGGGAGCACGACCGCGCCCTGCGCGTCCAGCTCCACCAGGTGCTTCAACGTCACCCCGTTGAGT
The DNA here is from genome assembly GCF_040683335.1 of Kitasatospora sp. NPDC093806. NCBI lineage: Bacteria > Bacillati > Actinomycetota > Actinomycetes > Kitasatosporales > Streptomycetaceae > Kitasatospora > Kitasatospora sp. NPDC093806. The sequence goes on along the minus strand of NZ_JBFBDO010000023.1, from coordinate 80,405 downwards.
GGCGCCTCGCGGACGCAGACGACCAGCGGACGCCGCTCCTTGAGGGTGACGCTGGCCACCCGCTGGAGCAGGTCCTTGCTGAGGCCGAGCGCGATCCCGGCCACCGCGCCGGTGGTCGCGGGCACCACCAGCATGCCCTTCGCGGGGTAGGAGCCGCTGGACGGACCGGCCGCGAAGTCGCCCGCCGACCAGTACCGGACGTCGTCGAGGCCGTCCTCCGGGACGCCCAGCCAGGCGGCCAGGTCGGTGCGCCAGTGCGCGTCCCGGAACGAGATGCCGGTCTCGTCCAGGATGGTCAGCCGGGCCGCGCGGCTGACCACCAGGTCGACGGCCTCGCCGGCGGCCAGCAGCGCGCGGATCACCGAGGCCGCGTACGGCGTGCCGGACGCTCCGGACACCCCCACGACCCAGGGCCGGCGGACGGACTGCTGCGGGTGCTCCATGCTGCCTACTCTCTCCGGGCCGGCTCCGGCTCTTCGGTCCGGCTCCGGGCCTTCGCCGGGTTTTCGCTCCAGCGCCTACTTTCCCCCCTCGCACGGCTGCCCCGCCGCCCGGCCCTCCTGGGAGGATGGGCGGCATGGCAGCGACCCTCGTCGACCTCACCCACCAGGTGACCACCGCGATGCCGGTCTACCCCGGCGATCCGGCCGTGGTCCTGGAGCCCGCGCTCACCACCGCCACCGCCGGGGTGAACGTGCTCGCCCTGCACCTCGGCTCGCAGTCCGGCACCCACGTCGACGCGCCGTACCACGTCGACGTCACCTGGCCCACCCTGGACGGCCTGCCGCTGGAGCGGTTCACCGGCCCGGCGGTGGTCGCCGACCTGCGCGGCCTGGAGCCGCGCGCCGAGGTCACCGCCGAGCAGCTCGCCCCCGCGCTGGAGCGGGCCGGCGAGGGCACCGTGCTGCTGCTGGCCACCGGCTGGGCCCGGCACTGGGGCACCGACGCCTACCTCGCCCACCCGAGCCTGACCGCCGGGGCCGCGGCGGCGATCGTCGCCGCCGGGGTGCGCACGGTCGGCGTGGACGCGCTCAGCGTCGACCCCACGCCCGATCCGGGCCCGGGCGACCCGGCGGTGGCGGCGCTGCTGGCCGACCTCACCGACGAGCACGACCAGCCGGCCGCCGAGGAGCCCACCCTGGCCGCGCACCGGGTGCTGCTCGGGGCGCCGGGCGGCGGGGTGATCGCGGAGAACCTGACCGATCTGCGGCCGCTGCTGGAGGCGCAGCGGGACGGGCGGCCAGTCGAGGTCTCGCTCTTCCCGCTCCGGCTGGTGGCGGCGGACGGCGCGCCGGTCCGGGCGGTGGCCCGGCTGGGGTGAGCGGGCGGGCCCGGGCGCCGGACCGAGCCGAGCAAGTGCTTGCCCGACAAGGCACTTGGTCTAGACCATCCCCGGAGCGCGGCGGTACGCTGTCCGGCCATGGCAGAGATCATCGGAGTCATCGAGCAGCTCTGGCGCTACCCCGTGAAGTCCACCGGCGGCGAGCGGCTCGACTCCGTCGCGGTGGACGACCGCGGGCTCGCCGGTGACCGCCTCTACGCCGTCCGCGACGGCAACGGCAAGTTCGGCTCGGGCAAGAACACCCGCCGCTTCCGCCGGATGGACGGCCTGCTCCGCCTCTCCTCCCGGCTCGGCCACCGGCTCGACGGCCCCGAGCTGTTCGACCCGCTCGGCCGGCCCGTCGCCGACCCGACCGCCTTCCTGCGCGCCTACCTCCAGCTCGACAACGTCGAACTCGCCCGCGAGGACGCGATCTCGCACTTCGACCAGCTCCCGGTCAGCGTGCTCACCACCGCCACCCTGGACTGGGTCGCCGAGGCCGCGCCCTCCGCCGTGGTGGACGTCCGCCGGTTCCGCCCCAACATCCTGCTGCGCACCCCGCCCGGGACCCCGGCCTTCGTCGAGGACGAGTGGTTCGGCCGCGAGGCCCGGGCCGGCTCCCGCTCCGGCGCCCGGCTCGCCTTCGTCCGCTCCAGCGAGCGCTGCGTGATGACCACCACCGCCCAGCCGGGCCTGCCGCACGCGCCGGAGATCCTCAAGGCCATCGCCCAGTTCCACGACACCCGTCTGGACGCCCTCGCCGAGGTCGCCGCCCCCGGCCGCCTCACCGTCGGCGACGTCCTCTCCCTGGCCTGACCCCCTCCCGGCACTCCCTCCTCAACCATCCGCCTCGCCACACCACTTGACTGAGCTACGACTATCCTGTCTTACTGTCGTAGGACAGGAGAACAACTGGTGATCGAGTTCGTGCTCGACGGCCGCTCCCGGGTGGCCACGTACATGCAGCTGGTCCTGCAGGTGAAACAGGCACTGCGGGTCGGACTCGCGCAACCGGGGGACCGGCTCCCCAAGGTGCGCGACGTGGCCCAGGCCCTGGCGATCAACCCCAACACCGTGCTCAAGGCCTACCGCGAGCTGGAGTTGGAAGGGCTCGCCGAAGGCCGGCCCGGCGTGGGGACCTTCCTCGTCCGCACCCTGGCCGGGCCGGCCCTGGCCCACCAGGCGGAGCTGCGCGCGGAGTTGGTGGTCTGGCTGGACAAGGCCAGGGCCGCCGGACTCGCCCGCGAGGACATCGCCGCGCTCATCGACACCACCCTGCGGACCGCACTCGACCGGCCGCCCACCCACGGTTCCGGCCAGGCCTGACGCCACCGGCCGGAACCGCCATCCAGGGGGAAGACATGACGGAAGTCGCTTTGCAGACAAGCGGATTAGGCAAGCACTACGGCCGGACCCAGGCCCTCCAGGACTGCTCGCTGGAGCTCCCCACCGGGCGGATCGCCGCCCTGGTCGGGCCCAACGGCGCCGGCAAGTCCACCCTGCTCCACCTCGCCGTCGGCCTGCTCCGGCCCGACACCGGCACGGTCCGGGTCTTCGGACAGGACCCGCACAACAACCCCGGCGCCCTGGCCGACATCGGCTTCGTCGCCCAGGACACCCCGCTCTACCCCGACTTCACCGCCGCCGAGCTCATCACCATGGGCGGCCGGCTCAACCGCCGCTGGGACGCCAAGGTCGCCCGCGACCGGCTCACCCGGCTCGGCATCCCGCTCGACCGGCCCGTCGGCCGGCTCTCCGGCGGCCAGCGCGCCCAGGTCGCCCTCGGGCTCGCGCTCGCCAAACGGCCCCGCCTGCTGCTGCTCGACGAACCGGTGGCCGCCCTCGACCCGCTCGCCCGGCACGAGTTCATGCAGGAGCTGATGGGCGCGGTCGGCGACTACGGCACCACCGTCCTGCTCTCCTCGCACCTGCTCGCCGACCTCGAACGGGTCTGCGACCACCTCGTCCTGCTGCACACCTCGCGCGTCCAGCTCTCCGACCCCGTCGACGAGTTGCTCGCCGCGCACCGCCGGCTGACCGGCCCCCGGATCACCGCGGGGAGCGGCGTCCCCGGCGTCGCCGCGGTGATCCACGCCAGCCACACCGAACGGCAGTCCACCCTGCTCGCCCGGCTGGACGGGCCCGTCGACGAGAGCCGCTGGGCCGTGCACGACATCACCCTGGAGGACCTCGTCCTCGCCCACCTCGGCGCCGCCGCCCCGGCCGCCGCCTCCTCGGAGGTGACCGCATGATCTGGCTCACCTGGCGCCAGCACCGCAAGCAGGCCCTGTGGACGGCCGTCACCCTCGCCGTCCTCATCGCCGTCCTGCTCCCCACCGGCCTGACCACGCGCGCCACCTTCGAGGACTCCGGCCTCGGCGCCTGCCTGCGCGCCCTCGGCCAGGCCGACCTCGTCGGCGGCGACTCCTGCCAGGCGCTGAGCTCGCAGTTCGACGGCAAGTACCGCAGCCTGACCTTCGTCGCCATCCTGTTCGTCCTGCTGCCGGCGGCGGTCGGCCTGCTGCTCGGCGCCCCGCTGGTCGCCCGGGAGATCGAGAGCGGCACCCACCGGATGGTCTGGACCCAGGGCATCAACCGGCGCACCTGGATCCTCGCCAAGTTCGGGCTGATCGGCGCCGTCGCCCTGGTCCTCTCCGTGGCGTACTCGCTCGGCGCCGCCTGGTGGCTCGCCCCGTTCGCCGCCAACGGCCTCGGGCGCCTGCGCTACCTGGTCTTCGACGTCCAGGGCATCGCCCCGATCGGCTACACGCTCTTCGCGGTGGCGCTCGGGATCCTCGTCGGCACGATGAGCCGCAAGGTGCTGCCGACGATCGGCATCTCCCTCGTCGCGTTCATCGCCGTCCGCGCCGTGGTCGAGGTCCTGCTCCGCCCGCACTTCCTCGCCCCGCGCACCCTCACCTACGGCATCGACAGCGTGCTCATGGCCAACCGCTTCAACGGGTCCTGGGTCTACGCGGAGGGCGTCCGCAACGGCACCGGCGCCCTGGTCGTCCCGGACGGCCAGATCGGCTGCGGCCCCGAGTCCGACGGCTCGCTCGCCAGCTGCCTGCCCCGCCTCGCCGACCAGGGCCTCGGCCCCGGCCCCTACACCAACTGGCGCGAGTACCAGCCCCCCGGCCGCTTCTGGACCTTCCAGGCCGTCGAGACCGGCATCTTCCTCACCCTCACCGCCCTGCTCCTCGCCTTCGCCGTCCACCGGATCCGGCGCATCTCCTGAGGTGCGGTCACCCGGCCGGGAGCAGGCACACCGGGTGGCCGGCGGGGTCGGCGTAGATCCTCCAGCCCCCGGCGTCATGCAGGAGCGTGGCGCCGAGGGCGAGCACGGCCGGTTCCGCGGTGGCCAGATCGGGGACGTCGACGTCGAGGTGGGCCTGCTGCGGGTGCTCCGGGTCCGGCCAGCGGGGCGGCCGGTGCCCGATGACCCGCTGGAAGCAGAGCACCAGCCCACCGGGCGTGTGCAGGGTCGACCAGTCCTCCCCCAACGACCAGCGCGGATCCGGCCGGTCCACCTCGCCCCCGAGCAGCCCGGCGTAGAACCGGGCCAGCACCGCCGGATCCGGACAGTCGAGGACGACGCACTGCAGGGTGCCGATCATCGGAAGCTCCTTCGAGGGGGACGGATCGACGGCGATCATCGCGCCGACCACACGGACCCGTCCAGCGCGTTCCCGCCACCGCGCGCAGGCTGGACAGTGGTCCCGTCGGGGATGACGATGAGCAGATGATCACAGGAGAGGGTTCGGGCCTCGGGTCGCTCGCCGACGGCATCATCCGGCTGGTGCGGCTCGCCGCCGAGCACGCGGACGCCGTCCTGGCGTTCGAGCGGGAGAACCGGGCGTACTTCGGACGCTCGGTGCCCGACCGGGGCGACGCCTACTTCACCCCCGACGGCTTCGCCGCCCGCCACCACGCGCTGCTCGCCGAGCAGGCCGACGGCATCTGCCACTTCCACCTCGTCCTGGACGCCGAGGGGCGGATCGTCGGCCGGGTGAACCTGGTGGACGCCACCGACGGCAGCGCCGAACTCGGGTACCGGGTGGCCGAGTCCGCCGCCGGGCGCGGGGTCGCGCGAGCGGCCGTCGAACTGCTGTGCCGGATCGCCGCCGCCGAGTACGGGCTGACCGCGCTCACCGCCGTCACCACACTCGACAACGCCGCCTCGCGGGCCGTGCTGGCCCGCACCGGATTCACCGAGGTCGGCGCGCAGACCGTCGGGGGGCGCGCGGGTGTGGCGTACCGGCGCGCGCTCTGAGGCGCACTCCGGCGCGGCTCCGGCGGGCGTTCGGCGGCGCCCGCCCCTGGGCAGCACAGCGGGCATGACGATTCCTCACCGCTTGATCGGCACCGGCGACCACAAGGTCCTGGTACTGCACGACTGGTTCGGCACCAGCGCCGGCTGGGGCCCGTTCCCGGACTACCTGGACGGTGCCGCCTTCAGCTACGCCTTCCTCGACTACCGGGGCTACGGCGAGCGCAAGGACGTGCCCGGCGCCTACACGCTGGCCGAGATCGCGGACGACGCGCTCGCGCTGGTCGACCAGCTCGGCTGGGAGAGCTTCTCGCTGGTCGGGCACTCGATGGGCGGCAAGGCCGCGCAGCAGGTGCTCGCCCAGGCCCCGGACCGGGTGCGGAAGCTGGTCGGCCTGACGCCCGTCCCGCCCGGCCCGTACCCGATGGGCCCGGACGACGAGAAGCTGTTCTTCGGCGCGGCCGAGGACCGGGAGAAGCGGTACGCGATCCTCGACCGGGTGACCGGGAACCGGGCCGGCCGGGTCTGGCTCGACCTGATGACGGCCCGCTCGCTGGAGCTGTCCACCCGCGAGGCCTTCGGCGCCTACGTCCGCGACTGGACCGCCGCCGACCTGGTCGACCGGGTCGCCGGGAACCCGCTGCCCGTCAAGGTGATCGTGGGCCGGCACGACACGCTGCTGAGCGCCGAGGCGATGCGCGCCGCCTTCCTCGGCCACTACCCCGGGTCCGAGTTGGAGGAGATCGCCGACAGCGGCCACTACCCGATGCACGAGACGCCGGTCGCGCTGGCGGTCTCGATCGAGTCCTTCCTGAGCCGGTAGACCCGGCCGCGGCCCCCGGGCCGGTGGCATGCCCACCGGCCCGGGGGCCGCTGATCCCTCACGGCAGCTGGTGGACCAGCTCCCGGACGGCGGGCGAGGCCTTCTCCCAGGTCCCGGAGTCGAACGGCGGCTCGGGGGCGTACTCGGCGTGCAGCTGGACCGCCTGGGCGGTGGTGTCGTCGGTGAGCAGGGCGGCCAGGTGCAGGGCCATGTCCAAGCCGGCCGAGATGCCCGCCGCCGTGATGATCCGGCCCTGCCGGACCACCCGCTCGCCGGTGTACGTGGCCCCGTACTGCGCCAGGTCCTTGCCGGACGCCCAGTGCGTGGTCGCGTCGAGGCCGTCGAGCAGCCCGGCCGCCCCGAGCACCAGCGCGCCGGTGCAGACGGAGGTGGTGTACTGCGTGCCCGCGTGCATCCGGCGCACCCAGTCGACGAACGCGCCGTCCGTCAGCAGCCGCCTGGCCCCGGGCCCGCCCGGCACGACGAGCACGTCGCACGCGTCGACGTCCTGGTACCGGGCCCCCACGTCCAGGTGCAGCCCGCCCAGCGAGTCGTTGACCTGCTTGGTCTCCCCCACCGCCACGAACCGCACCGCGGCCCCGGGAAGGTGGGAGAGCATCTGGTACGGCCCGACCGCGTCGAGCGGCTCGAAGTCCTCGTAAAGTGGAATGACGATGTCCATATCCCGCAGCGTAGGCCCGAGTTGACCCCGCCCCCGGCCCTCACCCGCCCAAATTCACGAGATCGAGTGGTCCGCCCCCGCCGCGGTTACCGCAGCACGTCGAGTTCGGCGCCGATGGCGGCGCGGAGGGGGTCGTGGGCGGGGGCGAGGGCGTAGCGGGGGTCGGTCCAGCGGTCGTGCGGGTAGAGCCAGACCGGGAAGCGGACGAGGTCCTCGGGCTCCCAGTCGTAGCGGGGGAAGACGTGGGCGTGCAGCATCGGGTCGGTGTTGCCGAGGATCTCCAGGTTGACCCGCCGGAACGCCGGGTCGGCCGCGCCGCAGGCGCGTTCGACGGCCTCGGCGAGCCGGTCGAGGTCCGCCAGGTAGGCGAGCCGGCGCGGGCGCGGCAGGTCGGAGAGGCGCTGGACGTCCGGGTCGTCGGTGAGCAGCACGGCGTACCCGGGCAGGAACTGGACGTCGCCGATCACCGCGAACCCGGCGTCGAGGCGGCGGATGACGGTGGGGTTCTCGCCGCGCAGGGCGCTGCCGATACGGTCGGACTTCCAGTCCGCGTTGTCGTTGATCATGGACGGGATCCTAGGGTCCGCACGGAAGCGCCCGGCCGGTGGGTCCGGCCGGGCGCTCGGAACCGCCGTGGGGTCAGAACTGGGTGGTGAGGGTGACGCCGCTGAAGTCGGTGACGGCGTACAGGCTGAGGTAGCGGTACCCGGCCGTGGGGTTGGTGACGGTGAGGGTCTGGGTGGTGCCGTTGACCGTCGAGGCGGCGGTGTAGGCCGTCGGCGACGCCCAGGTGTCCGCGTTGTAGTAGAGGAAGGCGGAGCCGGTGCCGCCGGTGGCGGAGACCTTCAGCGTGGTGGTCCCGGCCGGCAGGTAGACGTACAGGTAGTCGGTGTTGCCCTTGGTGGCCGCGCGATCGGCGCGGGCGCAGTTCCGGCCCATCGCGTCGGTGCGCTGCTCGGCGCAGGCCGGCAGGGAGACCGGGGCGGTCACGGTGACGGTGGCCACGGTGGTGCCGATCCGGCCGCTGTCGTCGGTGGCGGTCAGGGCGACGCTGTACGAGCCGGGCAGCGCGTAGGTGTGGCTCGGGTTGCGCTCCTCCGAGGAGGTGCCGTCGCCGAAGGTCCAGTGCCAGGCGGTGATCCGGCCCGGGCCGGTCTGCACGGAGCGCTCGCTCGCGCTGACGGTGGCGCCGTTCACCGTGGTGTCGAACAGCGCGGTCGGACCGGCGGCGTAGCAGGCGCCGGCGGCGCAGGCGGTGAGCCAGGCGTCGAAGTCGGCGTCGTAGGAGGTGCCGAGGCTGTTGTAGACGGCGTAGCCGCCGGGGTAGTCACCGACCCGGAACCGCTCCAGCATCGCCTGCACGTCGGCCGGGTGCTTCTCGACCATGTACCGGACGGCCAGGTAGCCCCACGGGTAGGTGCGGGTCGAGTCCGAGTTGGCGTAGGTGCTCTGGAAGAGGGTGCTGAGCGGGTAGGTGTGCTTGGCCGCCTGGGCCATCGCGTCGGTGTCGGAGGCGCCGCGGTAGGTGTACGAGACGTACTCGGCGAGGCCCTCGATCCACCAGAGGTCCGGGACGGACGTCTGGGTCGCGAACTTGCCCTTCAGGTTGTAGATGCCGTCGAGGTAGTGGGTGTACTCGTGGTTGAGGTTCCACACCCGCGCCGGGTCGTTGAGGTTCCAGGCCTTCTGGTACATCACGGTCGCGGCCCGCCGGTTCGGGTCGGTCGTGTCCATCACGGTCTGGCCGCCGTTGTCGGTGCTGTTGCCGAAGATCGCCCACGAGTAGGTGGTGTACTCGGCCTTGTTGGCGAAGATCCCGAAGGTGACGGTCTTGGCGTACTGGTCCGGGATCGGCCCGTTGTCCTTGGCCACGCCGTGGAAGAAGGCGTCCTGCTTGCGCAGGCTCTCGCAGACGGTGGCCAGTTCGGCGGCCGACAGGGCCTGCGCCTGGAGGGTGCGGTTGTCGCAGACCAGCTGGTTCGGCAGGACCACCGAGGTGAGCTTGGCCGGCAGGTCGCAGATGCCGTAGTAGGAGCACTGGCCGCTGTTGTAGTACGAGGCCTGGACGGCGGTGTACACGTACAGCGACCCGAAGGACGTGAGCAGCGGGGCGGAGTCCAGCACCTTCTTGACCAGCGGCTTGGCCAGGGCCTCGGCGGCGGGGCTGGTGCCGGCGAACCGGGCCAGGTCGTTGCCCGCGTTGGTGTCGAGCACCGCGTTGGAGCCGCCGAGCAGGTCGCGGTGCTTGATCGCGAAGTCGGCGAGCGAGTTGACGAGCGCCGGGTCGGCGGCGAGCGCCCGGGTGAAGTCCTGGTTCCGGTAGCCGGCCCAGAGCGGGTAGTACAGCACCGAGTTGACCGCGCTGACCATCTGCGGGAACGCGTTGTAGGTGTTGTCGTACCCGTCCAGGATCCGCTTGTAGGCGGCCGTGTAGCGGGCCTGGACGTTGGCGCTGTCGGTCAGCCACACCACCTCCTTGAGGACGCGGCCGTTCTCCTCGCTGACGTCGCGCCAGCGGGTGCCGGCGAAGAGCGCGTCCAGGGCGGAGGTGACGGCGGTGGTGAGCTCGCCGGTGTACGGGCCGGTCTCGGCCGGGTGGCGGAACTGGATGTAGTAGCCCACCTGCAGGAACTTCACCAGCTGGGCTATGCCGGTCGAGTTGTCGCCGGTGTAGCCGGCCGTCAGGTCCTTGAGGGCGGCCGCGACGGACAGCATCCGGGACTGCTCGAAGACGCCGGGGGAGCCGTCGCCGGTGGTGAACAGCGTCTTGACGCACTCCACGGTCTGGCTCTTGATGAACGCGACCAGGTCGGCCCCGGTGAGGGCGGCGAAGTCGGCCGGGGTGCAGCTGGGCGCGGCGAGGGACTTGAACGCGGCGGGGGCGCTCGCCTCGGCCGTGGCGGCCGGATCGGTCAGGCTGGTCGCGCCGATGAGCGCCGGGGGCAGCGGGGCGGCCGGCTCGGCGAGCTCCTCGGACCCCGTCGTCACGGTCGGGGCGGTGAGACCGATCGGGCCGGGCTTGGTCGGGGCCGGGGTCTTGGTCGGGGCCGGAGCGGCGGTGGCGACCGGGGGCGCCGCGAAGGCGGCCTGGGCCGGCAGTACGGCGGTGGCCGTGGCGCAACAGGCGACGACGCCGGCTGCGAGCATGGAGAGTCTGGTGCGCAGGAGCACGCCGAATCCTTCGTGAGTGGGGGCGGCCCGACGTGGGGTCGGGCCTGGAGGAAGGAGATTTGGCGTGGATCCTGTCACCGGCTGGAGATCAGAACAATGTCACAGGTTATATTTCACGAGAATTCCGGCCACCCCGCTGCTCGCGACCCCTTCGAGCCGCTGACCTGCACTATTCGCGGAAACTGCGGCGTGGCACACCGGCCCCGAAGGGATGTCACACCACGAATCGGACACCCGGCACCACCGGACGGACCGCACGGTCTGGCTGATCCGCACCCCTCGGACGCAGAACGCCCGGCCGGGGAAACCCGGCCGGGCGTGCACGGTCCATTCGTGGCAGGTCGACGCGTCAGACGATGCCGAACTCCCCGTCGGCGACGGCGGTCACGAAGGCCTGCCAGGCGGCCGGGGCGAAGCGGAGACGGGGCCCGTCCGGGTCCTTCGAGTCACGAACCGAACCGGGACGCGCGTCATCCACCTCGATGCAGTTGTTGCTGTCACTGCCACCGCTGTAACTACTCTTGCGCCACTGCTCGGTTGGGTGCATTCGCGTAGTCCTCCGCCGCCGATTCGATCAGGGCCAGGGACGCCTCCGGCGACAACGCGGCAGCCCTGACCAGATCGTAGGACAGCGTGAGCCGGGCTACCAGCGCCGGTTCATCCATCAGATTCCCCGTCATCGCGGCTTCGACATAGGCCGTCGGAGGCGCCTCGTCGAATGCCATGAGGCAGAGCGAACCCTCGGTCAGCGCGTGCGCTCCCGCAGCGAACGGCACCACCTGCACGAGGGCCTTCCTGTTGCGGACCAGCTCGGCCAGGTGCGCCATCTGCCGACCCATGACAGCCGGACCGCCGATGGGCCGCCGGATCACCGCCTCGTCCAGGACCGCCCAGTACATCGGGGCCTTCTCCCGGTCGAGCAGGCCGGCCCGCGACATCCGAGCTGCGACCATCTCCTCGTTCTCGGCCGCCTTCCGCAGCGGCTGCGCCGCTTCGAACAGCGCACGTGCATAGTCGGGCGTTTGCAGCAGCCCCGGCACCAAGAGTGCGGCGAACTCGCTGATCGCCGTCGCCAAGGTCTGCAACTCCGCCGCGTGCTCGAAGTATTCGGCGTAGCGCGAGGCCTTCTTGAACATCTCGTAGACCCGCATGAAATGCCCGCCGGTCTTCATGTGCTCGTCCAGCAGCCTGGACAGGCCCTCCTGCGGATTCCGGACGGCGGTCTCCAGCAGTCCGACGTACGCCCCCGAGCAGAACAGGATCTTCCCCAGCGCCTCCTGCGACATCCCCGCTCCCTCGCGGTGGCGCTTGACCTCCTGGCCCCAGAACGCACGGGCCGAGCGCGAGGGATTGAACTCCGTAGCCATTGCCAAATCCCTTCAAGGAACCGGTGTTCGGGCTTACGGCGGCCACCCTAACTACTCGCAGCGGCGCTCGAAACACAAACAGCGATAGTGGGCTTGTCGCATCATTACGTGACCCACGTCACATCCACCGGTCCGATGAGTTCCCGCCCTACCCCCGGTCCTACTGGCATGACGAACACGCTCGCGATCCCCGCGCCCACCGCCCGCCCGCTGCTGACCGCCGGCGCCGTCGCCGGGCCGCTCTTCCTCGCCGTCGGCGTCACCGGCGGGCTGACCCGGGAGGGCTTCGACTTCACCCGCAACGCGCTGAGCCAGCTCAGCCTGGGCGAGCTCGGCTGGATCCAGCAGGCCGCGTTCCTCCTCACCGGCGCGCTGCTCGTCGCGGGCGCCGTCGGACTGCGCCGGGCGCTGCCGGGCAGCACCTGGGCGCCGCGGCTGGTCGGGCTGTTCGGTGCGACGTTCGTCCTGGACGGGTTCTTCGCCGCCGACCCCGGCGCCGGGTTCCCGGTCGGCGCGCCCGAGGAGCGGGTGACGGAGCTGAGCGGGCACGGCACGGTGCACATGTTCGGCGGGATGGTCGGCTTCCTCGCGCTGTGCGCCGCGTTCCTCGTCCTCGCCCGGCACCTGGACCGCCGCTGGGCCGTCGCCTCCCGGCTGGTCACGGTCGCGGTGCTGGCCGGCTTCGCCGCCTCGGGCGTCACCGTGCTGACGTTCACCCTCGGCGCCGCGCTGGGGCTCGGCTGGCTGACCACTGTCCTCACCAAGCTCCATGCGTGAAGATCATCATCGGAAACCGGACCCGGAACCCACAGGAGACCCCGCCATGACCACCCCCGCACCCAAGGGCCCCGCCAGCTACTTCCCGTCCATCGAGAAGAAGTACGGCCACCCCGTCTCGCACTGGATCGAGCTGATCCGCTCCTCCCCGTTGACCAAGCACATGGAGCTGGTCGCCTGGCTGAAGGCGGAGCACGAGATCGGGCACGGACACGCGAACGCCCTCGTCAAGCACACGCTCGACGAGGGCGGGAAGTAGCGGACCCGGGGGCGCGGCCTCAGATACCGAGGCCGCGCACCACCAGGTCCACCAGGGCGAAGAAGAACAGCGAGATCCCGACGAACCCGTTGGTCTGGAAGAACGCCCGGTTCAGCTTCGACAGGTCGTGCGGCTTGACGATGGTGTGCTCGTACACGAAGGCACCGGCCACCACCAGCAGCCCGATCCAGAACGCCACGCCCGCGTCGGTCAGCACCGCGTACCAGCCGAGCAGCAGGGTGGTGAGCACGTGGCAGGCGCGCGCGCCCCGGATGGCGGCCGGGATGCCGAAGCGGGCCGGGACGGACCGCACCCCGCCGTCCCGGTCGGAGTCGACGTCCTGGCAGGCGTAGATCAGGTCGAAGCCGCCGATCCAGATGCCGACCGCCGCGCCGAGCACGACCGCGTCCCAGGACCAGGTGCCGGTGACGGCCAGCCAGGCGCCGACCGGGCCCATCGCCTGGGCGAGCCCGAGGATCGCCTGCGGGAAGTCGGTGAACCGCTTGCCGTACGGGTAGACGACCATCGGCACCACGGCGACCGGGGCGAGCGCCAGGCAGAGCGGGTTGAGCAGGGCGGCCGCGCCGAGGAAGACCACCAGGGCGATCGCCGAGCCGACGTACGCGGTCCGCACCGAGACGGCGCCGGTGACGAGTTCGCGGCCGGCGGTGCGCGGGTTGCGGGCGTCGATCTCGCGGTCGATGATCCGGTTGGCGGCCATCGCGAAGGTGCGCAGCCCGACCATGCAGACCGTGACGATGAACAGTTCGCCCCAGTGCACCCGCCGGTCGGCGAGGAACATCGCGGTCAGCGCCGCGATGTAGGCGAAGGGCAGGGCGAAGACCGAGTGCTCGATCATGACCAGCCGCAGGAAGGCCTTGACCTTGCCGGGCGGGACGTCGGGGAGTGCGGCGGCGGTGCTCATCAGAGCCCGTACTCCTTCCAGCGGCGGTCCACCAGGACGGCGGTCGCCGGGTCGGAGGTGACCATCTCGGGCCAGCCGCCGTCGCGGGTGTAGCCCTCCTCGGGCAGCTTGCGGGTGGCGTCGATGCCCGCCTTGCCGCCCCAGAACTTCTGGTACGAGGCGTGGTCGAGCTGGTCGACCGGGCCCTCCACCACGGTGAGGTCGCGGCTGTAGTCGACGTTGCCGAAGGCCCGCCAGGCGACCTCCTGGTAGTCGTGGACGTCGCAGTCGGAGTCCACCACGATGATCAGCTTGGTCAGCGACATCATGTGGGCACCCCAGATGGCGTGCATGGTCTTCTGGGCGTGCTTCGGGTACTTCTTGTCGATCGAGACGATCACGCAGTTGTGGAAGCCGCCGGCCTCGGGCAGGTCGTAGTCGACGATGTCCGGGATGATGATCTTCAGCAGCGGCAGGAAGAACCGCTCGGTGAACTTGCCCAGCGGGCCGTCCTCGGTCGGCGGCCGGCCGACCACGATGGACTGCAGGATCGGGCGGCGGCGCATCGTCACGCAGTCGATCTTCAGCGCCGGGAACGGGTCCTGCGGCGTGTAGAAGCCGGTGTGGTCGCCGAACGGCCCCTCGGGCAGCATCTCGCCGGGCTCCAGCCAGCCCTCCAGGACCAGCTCGGCGTCGGCCGGGACCTGGAGCGGGACGGTCTTGCAGTCGACCATCTTGACCCGCTCGCCCGCGACGAAGCCGGCGAACAGGTACTCGTCGATGTCGCCCGGCAGCGGCGCGGTCGCCGCGTAGGTGACGGCCGGCGGGCAGCCGAAGGCGATCGCGACCGGCAGCCGCTCGCCGCGCGCGGCGGCCTTGGCGGCGTGGTTGTGGCTGTCCTTGTGGACCTGCCAGTGCATGCCGAGGGTGCGGCTGTCGTGCCGCTGGAGGCGGTACAGGCCGAGGTTGCGGACGCCGGTGTCCGGGTCCTTGGTGTGGGTGAGGCCCAGGTTGAAGAAGGAGCCGCCGTCCTTCGGCCAGGTGAACAGGGCCGGCAGCGCGTCCAGGTCGACGTCCTCACCGGTGAGCACGACCTCGTGCACGGGGGCGTCGCCGGACTTCACGTTCTTCGGCGGCACGTGGGCCATCGAGGCGAGCTTGCCGAAGGCGTCCCGGAAGCCGGTGAAGCCCTGCGGCAGCTCCGGCTTCAGCAGACCGGCGATCTTCTCGGAGATGTCCTCCGGGCCCTTGAGGCCGAGCGACTTGGCCAGCCGGCGCTCGGTGCCGAAGACGTTCATCGCCAGCGGCATCGAGGAGCCCTTGACGTTCTCGAACAGCAGGGCCGGGCCCTTGGCCTTCTGCACGCGGTCGACGATCTCGCCGATCTCCAGATAGGGGTCCACCTCCGCCTTGATGCGCTTGAGGTCGCCTTCGCGGTCGAGGGCCCGCAGGAACGAGCGGAGATCGTCGTATGCCATGCCAGCCAGTATCCGCCACCCGCTAGCCTGGCCTGTGTCAAGGGCCCCCTTGAAGCGGTCGCCGCCCCCGGTGGGGCCGGCCCGCCGCGCTGAGGGCGCCGCCCGCCCGTCACCGCCATCGCCGGGGGAGATCGCCGCCGTGCTGAGGATTCTGACCTTCGTGCTCCCGCTCGCCCTGTGGGTGTGGGCCTTCATCGACTGCCTGACCACGCCCGAGGACGAGGTGAAGCACCTCCCCAAGGTGGTCTGGGTGATCATCGTGCTGCTCTTCCCGCTGGTCGGCTCGATCGCCTGGCTGGTGGCCGGCAAGCAGCGCGGGGTCCTGCGCACCGGGGCGGCGGACGGCTACGGCTCCGACGGCCACGGCGCCGGCGGTTATCCGGAGGGCGGCCGTCCGCGCGGCGGCCGACCGCTCGCGCCGGACGACGACCCCGAGTTCCTGGCCTCGTTGAAGAAGAACAACAACGAGCACGAGGACATGCTCAAGCAGTGGGAGGCGGATTTGCGCCGCCGCGAGAACGAGCTCCGCGGCAAGGAAGACCCGGAAGAGGGTCGTAAGAGCTGACCGGGGGTCGCCCGGACAGCCCACCCGGCACCCGCCGGGTGGGCTGCGGTGTTTTTGGCGCATCCCTACGACTCTCCGGCCACCGACGACCCGTCGGCCCAACTTTCCCGGCCGCCCCGGGCACCCCTTGAACGGCACCTGACACAAGCCGTTCGCGGCCCGTCGCGACCGCCCTGACCTGCGGGTTTCCTGGCCGGTAGGGCACCCGGCGGCCATCCGCGCGACAGCCCGCGGTAATCGAACAGCTACCCGCCGGAGGGGCTGAAACGCTACGGTTTCTGTGCAGCCCTGACATCTAAACGGACGCGACCTTGTACGGAATCGACGCCGAAACCAGCGCGCGGCCCCTCGTACAGTCATAAGTGAAGAAGTGATTCGCAGCCGGGGGCATGCAGACGTTGGCTGTCGGACAGTTCCCTCACCCTTGGAGTGGTTCGAGATGACGGTTGTGCACCAGGCACCGGTCGGCGACGAGACCCCGGAGATCCCGGCGGACGTCCGCGGCCGGGTCGCGGAGCTGCACGAACTGCGTGAGCAGGTCCGCCGCGGTCCGAGTGAGAAGGCCACCGAGGCCCAGCACGCCAAGGGCAAGCTGACCGCCCGGGAGCGCATCGAGCTGCTGCTCGACGAGGGCTCCTTCCACGAGGTCGAGCCGCTGCGCCGGCACCGCGCCACCGGCTTCGGCCTGGAGGCCAAGAAGCCGCACACCGACGGCGTGATCGTCGGCTGGGGCACCGTGCACGGCCGGACGGTCTTCACCTACGCCCACGACTTCCGGATCTTCGGCGGCGCGCTCGGCGAGGCCCACGCGCAGAAGATCCACAAGATCATGGACATGGCCATCGCGGCCGGTGCCCCGCTGGTCTCCCTCAACGACGGCGCCGGCGCCCGCATCCAGGAGGGCGTCACCGCCCTCGCCGGCTACGGCGGCATCTTCCAGCGCAACACCCGGGCCTCCGGCGTCATCCCGCAGATCTCCGTGATGCTCGGCCCGTGCGCCGGCGGCGCGGCCTACTCGCCGGCCCTGACCGACTTCGTCTTCATGGTCCGCGAGACCTCGCAGATGTTCATCACCGGCCCCGACGTCGTCCAGGCCGTCACCGGCGAGAAGATCAGCCAGAACGGGCTCGGCGGCGCCGACGTCCACTCCGGCGTCTCCGGCGTGGCGCACTTCGCCTACGACGACGAGCAGTCCTGCATCGAGGAGGTCCGCTACCTCCTCTCGCTGCTGCCGCAGAACAACCGCGAGATGCCGCCCGCCGTGGTCAGCGAGGACCCGATCGACCGCCGCAACGACTCGCTGCTCGACCTGGTGCCGGCCGACGGCAACCGGCCGTACGACATGCGCAAGGTGATCGAGGAGATCGTCGACCACGGCGAGTACCTGGAGGTCCACGAGCGCTGGGCCACCAACGTGCTCTGCGTGCTCGCCCGGATCGACGGCCACGTCACCGGCATCATCGCCAACCAGCCGCAGTCGCTGGCCGGCGTCCTCGACATCAACGCCAGCGAGAAGTCCGCGCGCTTCGTCCAGATGTGCGACGCCTTCAACATCCCGCTGGTCACCATGCTCGACGTCCCCGGCTTCCTGCCCGGCGTCGACCAGGAGCACGACGGCATCATCCGGCACGGCGCCAAGCTCCTCTACGCGTACTGCAACGCCACCGTGCCGCGCATCCAGCTGATCCTGCGCAAGGCCTACGGCGGCGCGTACATCGTCATGGACTCGCGCTCGATCGGCGCCGACCTCTCCTTCGCCTGGCCCACCAACGAGATCGCCGTCATGGGCGCCGAGGGCGCGGCCAACGTCATCTTCCGCCGCGACATCAACGGCGCCGACGACCCGGACGCCATGCGCGCCCAGAAGATCAAGGAATACAAGAACGAGCTGATGCACCCGTACTACGCGGCCGAGCGCGGCCTCGTGGACGACGTCATCGACCCGGCCGAGACCCGTCAGGTCCTGGCCTCCTCGCTGGCCATGCTGCGCACCAAGCACGCGGACCTGCCGAGCCGCAAGCACGGCAACCCTCCGATGTAGCAAGTGCCGCCCGGCCGCGAGCAGCACGGCCGGACGCGCCGACGACCATCCCTCACACCTTCCGCCGGGAGAACACCGGACCATGACCGCTTCCGCCGAACCACTCGTCCACATCGTCCGCGGCTCGCTCACCGACGAGGAGCTCGCCGCCCTCACCGCCGTGCTGATGGCCCGCGCCGCGGCCGCCCAGCAGGCCGCGGCCGCCGCCGCGCCGATCGAGCCGATCGCCAACTGGCAGCGCCTGGAGCGCCGCCCGGCCTACTACTCGCCGGTCAGCTGGCAGCAGGCCGCCTGACGGCTCGTGCGCCATCCGTACGACGGCCGGTCACCTTCCACGGGGGTGGCCGGCCGTCGGCGTTCCGGGGCGCCTTCCGGGGGTGCCTGCCGGGGCGCCCTCCCGGGACGGCTCGAAAGGGCCCTTACCGCGCGGTACGCGGACCGGCGTCGCGCCCGCACCCATAGGATCAGCCGCTCCGACGACCAGAACGATCCAGGGAGGCTGCGATGGCCAGGCAGGCCCGGGCGCTGGCGACCCGCCAGACGGTGCTGCTCGCCGCGGCCGCGGTGTTCGACGAGCGCGGCTACGCGGCCGCCACCATGGCGGAGATCCTGGACCGGGCCGGGGTCACCAAGGGCGCGCTCTACTTCCACTTCCCCTCGAAGGAGGAGCTGGCGCTGGCCGTCATCGAGGGACAGGGGGCCTGGCTCGCCACCTGGCGGCCGGCCGCCGAGAGCCCGGTGCAGGCCCTCATCGACCTCGGGTACGCCTTCGCGCACTCGCTGCTCGACGACCCGGTGCTGCGCGGCGCGATCCGGCTGACCATCGAGCACGGCAGCTTCACCCAGCCGCAGATCGGCGCCTACCAGGGCTGGCACGACGCGGCCCGCGAACTGCTGGAGCGCGCCCGGGACGCGGGCGAGCTGCACGCCGGGGTGGACCCGGCGGCCGCGGCGGGGGTGATCACCGGCGCGGTGACCGGCATCCAGCTCAGCTCCCAGGTGCTGACCGACCGCCGGGACCTGCTCCGGCGGATGGCCGACCTCTGGACGCTCCTGCTGCCCGGCCTGGTCGAACCGCACGCCCTCCCCCGCCTCGACACCCACGACCGCACCCCGGCATAGGGCGGGAGGGCCCGGAGGCGAGCGGGCGACCCCGCCCCGAGGCTCGTCTCAGGGCGAGCGGGCGACCCCGCCCCGAGGCTCGTCTCAGGGCGAGCGGGCGACCCCGCCCCGAGCCGAAGGGCCCGCCGGTGCCGAAAGGGAGAAGGGCCAAGCCGCCGACGGAGGAGGTGGCGCCGTGCCCGCCGACCGTCGGCGCCGGGTCAGGAGGGCCCGGAGGCGAGCGGGCGAATAGCAGCCCGCCTATATTCGGTACGCCGCCAGCTGGTCCGGCGGGACGAGGGCCGGGAGGGCCGCCGTCCAGAGGCCGGTGACCGCGATGGGGGCCAGGCGGCCGGTGCACTCGGCGGCGAACAGGACCAGCCCGGCCGCCAGCGTGGTGAGCAGTTCGGCGGCCTGTCCGCGGTCCAGCCCGGCCCGCAGCTCCCCGGCCATCCCGGCCCGGTCGAGCAGGGTCCGGAAGACGGCGGTCAGGCTCCACCAGGCGTCCGCCGAGGGCTCCGGGGGCGTGCCGGCCGGCGCCACCACCGCGCCGACCCCGCAGGCGGCCGGCCGGCCGCCGAGGCCGAGCAGGACGCCGGCCCGGACCACCACGTCCTCGCGCAGCAGCCGGGCCAGTTCGTGGGTGAGGTCGACGAGTTCCTGGACGGCCGGTCCGGTTCCGCGCAGCGCGCGCAGCACCGCCAGCCCGATGGTGTCGGCGGCCGCGGAGCGGACGCCGTCGGCGAGCGCCTGCTTGGAGACGAAGTGGAAGTAGAGCGCGCCCTTGCTGACGCCCGCCCGGCGGCTGATGTCGACCAGGCTGGCCGACTCGAAGCCCGCGTCGGCGAAGGTGTCCGCCGCGGCGAACAGCACGGCCTGCCTGGTACGCCCCGCCCGTTCCTGCTTAGCCACTCGGCCCCTCCGGCCCCGGCCGCGGCGAGTTCCGGCTCGCCCGGTTGCTGTCACGGCGCCGCCGTCGGTGGTGCGGCGCGCCCGTCTGCGGACCGGCGGCGGCCGCCGCGCCCGCCCGAAACCGCATGGTTGGTATCTAATCTAGCCCCTGAACGGCCCCCGCCGTCCAGGGGGGACCGGCCCCCGTCCAAGGTCCGGGCCTGACCGGCCGGACGTTCCCGCAGCCCAGCGCGCGGGTACGGTGAGCACGCCGGGGGTGCGCCAGTGACCACCCCTCAGGCGCAGCAGAAACCGGGTGGCCTGTATGTTTTGCCCAGGCCGCTCGTACGGCCGGCCGACCGACACCCGGGAGTGGGGCCAGTCATGCCAGTGTTCACCGCGATGGACGGCGACGCTCCGTATCCCCACCCCGGCCCCGGCCACTCCGGCCGCTCCCGCTACGACTTCCACGAACGCACCGTCTCCCGCCACCTGGTCCACCGCGCCTCGGTCGCCGAGGTCCTGATCACCGGCTGGCAGGCCACCGGCCCGTACGACTTCCTGCTCGGCGCCCAATGGCCCCGGCTGCACGGCTTCTACCGGCTGCCCGGCGACCGGCACCACGACCCGGTGCTGATGGCGGAGACCATCCGGCAAGCCGCTCTACTGGTCGGCCACGTCGGTTTCGGGGTTCCCCGCGACCACTACTACGCGCTCGACGAGCTCGGCTACACGCTCGGCCCGGCGGGTCTCGGGGGCCTCGACGTCACCGCCGCCCCGACCGATCTGATGCTCCGGATCACCTGTCAGGACGTCCGGATGCGGCACGGCCGGCTGGCCGCCCTCCGGGTGCACGCCGAGATCGAACGGGACGGCCGTCCGGTCGGGCGCGGCTTCGGCGGGCTGCGGGTGCTCTCCCCCGCCGCGTACGCCCGGCTGCGCGGCCCCGGCCGGCCGCCCGGTCAGCGGCCCCGGGTCCCGGACTCGGCCACCGCGCCGGAACTGGTCGGCCGCCAGCAGGCCGGCGACGTCGTGCTCGGCCCGGCGCTGCTGCCCGGCAGCTGGCTGCTGCGCGCCGACGCCGCCCACCCGGTGCTGTTCGACCCGCTGGACCCGGCGCCCGACCACCTGCCGGGGATGCTCGTCCTGGAGGCCGCCCGGCAGGCCGCGCAGCGGCTGAACCACCCGGACCGGGTGGTTCCGGTGGACCTGGTCACGTCCTTCCACGACCCGATCGCGCCGGACCGCCCCTGTGTGGTGCGCGCCGTCCGGGAGGGCGGCGAGGAGCCGGCCGGCGGGACCGGCGGGACCGGCACCGGCCGGCGGGCCCCCGTCCGGGTCATGCTGGTGCAGGACGGCCGGACGGTGGCCGAGTGCCGGCTGCTCACCGCGCCGGCCGACGGCGGGCCGGTCGCGGCGCCGCCGGCCCGCCGCAACCTGCCGCTCGCCAGCTGACCGACCCACCGGGGCCGCCCCATGGCCGACCGGGCCGGCCCCCGGCCCGGCTACCGACCGAGCGGCCGACCCGGCGGGCGAGCCGGCCGCCGAGCGGCTCTCAGGCCGCGACCAGCGCCGACGGCCGGCCGGCGTGCATCACGCTCAGGTTCTCCGCCAGCCGCCCCGGGTCCTGGGCCAGCCAGAGCCGCAGCGCGGCGCCCAGCATCGCGCTGGCCGAACCGATCCGGACCTGCGTCACCTGGGCGATCCGGGCCGCCCCGGGCACCAGCAGGTCGGCCAGCGGCGTCGGCAGCCAGACGGTCAGCGCGCACGGCGCGGGGGCCGCGAGGGCGCCCAGCAGCCGGTACGCGTCGGCCGGCGAACTGAACGTGGGGATGATGTCCAGCAGCCCGTCGGCCACCACCTCGGACACGTCGCTCCGGTGCCCCTGGGCGAGCCGTCGGAGCAGCAGGTGCTCGGCGGCGGTGATTCGGACGGTCAGCATGACCTCGTCGCACTCCATTGCGCGATTTCCTCCTCAGTTCCTCCCCGTGCCGGACCGGGCGGCCGGCACGAACTACCCCTGTCACACCTCGGCCCGGCTTCCTTGCTGCGGAGCGCCGGGCCGGTGGGTGGTTCCGTTCTCCGGTCAGATCCCCGCGTAGGAGTGCTTGCCGGTGACGAAGATGTTCACGCCGTAGTAGTTGAACAGCCAGCAGGCGAAGGCGGCGAGGGCCAGGTAGGCGGCCTTGCGTCCCTTCCAGCCGGCCGTGGCGCGGGCGTGCAGGTAGCACGCGTAGGCGACCCAGGTGATGAAGGACCAGGTCTCCTTCGGGTCCCACTCCCAGTACTTGCCCCAGGCGGCCTCGGCCCAGATCGCGCCCGCGATGATGGTGAAGGTCCAGAGCGGGAAGACCAGGGCGTTGATCCGGTAGGACAGCTTGTCCAGGGTCGACGCGGCGGGCAGCCGGCGCCAGATCGACGGCGAGGTGCCGAGCGGGCCCTTGGCCAGGCCTGCCGCCATCCGCTTGTCGAAGGAGTCCTTGCCCAGGTACAGCAGGGTCGTGATGAACGCCGCGTAGAAGGCGCCGCCGCAGACGATCGCGGTGGAGACGTGGATCGCCAGCCAGTACGAGTGCAGCGCCGGGACGAGCTGCTCGGACTCGGTGTACAGCACCTGGGTCGCGATGCCCAGGGTGAGCACGACGGCCAGGGTGACCGGCAGGCCGAGCCAGCGGACCGGCTTCTTCGCGGCCAGCAGGCCGAGGAAGGCCACCGTCATGGCGAGCGCGAAGGCGCAGGAGAACTCGTACATGTTGCCCCACGGCCAGCGGGACACCGAGAGGCCGCGGGTGATGACGCCGCCCACGTGCAGCAGGGCGGCGAGCACGGTGAGCGAGACCGCGATCCGGCCGGACAGGTCGGCCTTCTCGCTGGTGCCGGCCGCGCCGGGGCCGTCGACCTCGTCCTCGCCGCGCCCGCTGGTCACCACCGTCGCGCCCTCGCCGGCCAGCGCCGTGCGGGTGAGCGTGGTGGTGCCGCCGCTCGCCGAGGCGACGGTGACGGTGACCTTCTTGGCGCCCTTGGCCTTGGCCTCCGCCTCGGCGAGGGTCCCGGCCAGGCCCGCCTGCTCGGTGGAGCGGACGGCGACGGCGCCCTTCGAGCCGAAGGTCCACTCGAACATGTAGGCGAACATGGCGATCAGGTAGACGGCCATCGCCGAATAGATCAGCTTGTTGGACAGGTCGGCCAGCTGCGGGTCGACCGACGAGGCGAGGTGCACCGTCTACTCCTTGGAGTTCTGGTCGGCGGGGACTGCGGATTCGGAGGGTGCGGAGGGTGCGGAGGCCTCGTCGGCCTCGGTGGTGCTGCGGTCGGACTCATCGGACTCGGCGGACTCGGCGGACTCGTCGTCGAGCGCCGGCGCGTCGTCCTGGAGGTCCACCGCGAGCTCGGCCAGCTCCTCGGCGATCTTCGCCGACTCGCTGCGGCCCAGCCCGGCCAGCTCGACCAGCGTCCCGCCGTCCGGCAGGGCCACCGCCCGGACCCAGATCCGGCGCCGCTGCACGAACAGCGAACCGATCAGCCCGAGGATCGCCGCCACCGCGCCGACCAAGGCGATCCCGTTGCCCGGGCGGTGCGAGACGTTGAAGCTGGCCCACTGCTTGTAGCCCTCGAAGGTGACCGTCCCGTAGCCGTCCGGCAGGGTCCAGCCCTGGCCCGGCTTCAGGCGCGCCTTGGCGGGCTCGCCGTCCTGCTGGAGCTGGGTCAGCTTCTTGGTGTTGAGCTGGTAGATGTTCTGCGGCAGGCCGGAGTCGGTGCCCAGGTCTCCCGCGTAGGCGTTGAGCACCAGCGCCGGGTCCGCGTCCCCGGGGAACAGCGAGCGCGGGCCGGTGTTCCGGTCGAACGCCACCGGGGCGGTCGGCAGGAAGAAGCCGGACAGGCCCAGCTGGGTCTTCTGCCCGTCCTTGGCGCCGTAGTCGGAGACCTTGATGACACCGGTGGAGGTCAGGTTGCCGTCCTGCGGCAGGAACGGCGTCGCGCCGGTGTAGACGACGTCGCCCGCCCCGTTGCGCACCGTGATGACCGGGGCGTAGCCGTGCCCGATCAGGAAGAACTTGCTGCCGCCGATCTCCAGCGGGTGGTTGACCTCGATCGTGCCCCGCTTGAGCTTCGAGGAGTCGCTGCCCTCGTAGTACTCGACGTGCGCGGTGAACTCCCGGGCGCTGCCGATCTGGCTGCCCTTGGACTGGAACTTCGAGGTGAAGTCGGCCAGCTTCACGTAGAACGGGTCGAGGTCGTCCTGCCCGTAGAACCGGGTGCCGGTGAAGTCGTCCAGCTGCGTGATGGTGTTGGAGTAGCCGTCGCCCTCGACCAGCAGCTTGCCGCCGGTGCCGCTGGCCAGGCTCGCCCAGGCGAAGCCGCCGAGCAGCGCGAACAGCGACAGGTGGAAGACCAGGTTGCCGACCTCGCGCAGGTAGCCCTTCTCGGCGGCGACGGCGCCGCCGTCCAGGTGCGCGCGGAACCGCCGCTTGCGCAGCAGCCGGTGCGCGGCGGCGTTGACGGCCGCGGCGTCCGCGTCCGTCCGCCAGGCCGCGTACACCGGCATCCGGGTCAGGTTGCGCGGGGCGGCCGGCGGCTGCGCGCGCAGCACGCCGACGAACTGCCAGGTGCGCGGGACGATGCAGCCGGCCAGCGAGACGAACAGCAGGATGTAGATCGCCGAGAACCAGACCGAACTGTAGACGTCGAACAGCTGGAGCTTCTCGTAGATCGGCGCGACCGTGGTGTGCTGCGCCTTCCAGGTCTCGACCTTGAACTGGTTCTGGCCGTTCTGCGGGATCAGCGAGCCGGGGATGGCCGCGAGCGACAGCAGGAACAGCAGGATCAGCGCGACCCGCATCGAGGTCAGCTGGCGCCACATCCAGCGCAGCCAGCCGAACGCGCCGATGCCGGTGGGGCCGTCGGACTCGACCGGGGCGGTGGTGAGCCGCTCGGCCGCGTCCTCGGCCTCGCCCTGGGCCGCGGCCGGGAGCGGCTCGCGGTCGGTCGTGGTCTTGCTCACGGGTCAGATTCCGATCTCGTAGCCGCCGAACTGGACCTGCAGCTCGTTCACCATCGAGTCCCAGACCCCGGTGACCAGCAGCAGGCCGACCGCGACGAGCATGCCGCCGCCGATCCGCATGACGAGCGGGTAGTGCCGCTTCACCCAGCCGAAGGCGCCGAGCGCCCGGCGGAAGGCCACCGCGGCCACGATGAACGGTACGCCGAGGCCCATGCAGTAGAAGAACATCAGCAGCGCACCGCGCTGGGCGTCGGCCTGGTTGAGCGCCAGGTTGGTGACCGCGCCCAGGGTCGGGCCCATGCACGGCGTCCAGCCCACCCCGAAGACCACGCCGAGCAGCGGCGCGCCGAGCAGGCCGATCACCGGGCGGCGGTGCGAGCGCACCTCGCGCATGCTCAGCCCGGGCACCAGGCCCATGAAGGCCAGGCCCATCACGATGGTGACGGCCCCCAGCACCCTGCTGATGACCGCCTGGTGCTCCTTCAGCGTGTCGCCGAACTGGCCGAACAGCGCCCCGCCGGAGACGAAGACCGCGGTGAAGCCGAGGATGAACAGCGCCGCCCCGGCCAGCATCCGGCCGCGCCGGGCCCCGCGCGCGTCGGCGAGGTCGGCGGCCGAGAAGCCGGTCACGTAGGAGAGGTAGCCGGGGACCAGCGGCAGCACGCAGGGCGAGAAGAACGACAGCAGCCCGGCGGCCAGCGCGATCGGCGCGGCGACCAGCAGGGCGCCGCTCTGGATGGTCCCGATGTTGTCGGCCAGTTGGACGGCCGCGCTCACCGCTGCTGCTCCGCCACGATCGGCTGGAGCATCGCCTCCAGGCCGTCGTCGGTCTGGCCGCCGACGGCGCGGGCGGCGAGCTTGCCGTCCCGGTCGACCACCAGGGTGGTCGGGATGGAGTTCGGGTTGAGGCTGCCCTTGGGGAACTTGAGCAGCTCGGCGCCGGCCGGGTCGTACAGGCTGGGGAAGGTGACGCCCTTCTCCTGCTCGAACCGGATGGCGTTCTTGACCTCGGTGTCCCGGGTGTTGATGCCGAGGAACTGCACGCCCTGGCCCTGGTACTTCTCCCAGACCCGCTGCAGGTCGTCGGCCTCCGAGCGGCACGGGCCGCACCAGGAGCCCCAGACGTTCAGCACGACGACCTTGCCCCGGTAGTCGGAGAGCTTGGCCGGGGTGCCCTCCAGGGTGTTGCCGCCGATGTCCGGCGCGTCCTGGCGGTGGCCGACGGCGGCGGTCGAGATGTTGGTGCCCTTGGCCGTGACGAAGCCGATCTGACCCTCGCCACCGCCCGAGGAGCCGGAGGAGCTGCAGCCGGTGAGGACCAGCGCGGCAGCGGCGGCGGTGACCGCGGCCGCGGCGGCGAGACGGGGGCGGGGGCGCGTCATGCCAGACATGTGAAAAGTTTCGCATGGAGTCCCGGGCAGGATCGGGGGGGTCCGACATTGTCTGCCGGACCCCCTCTGACCTGCGGCGGGACCGTTCCGCGGGGTGTCGCGGGGGTGTGACCCAGGTCTTACTTAAACCGCTTTTACGCCGGATCGGGAACCATTGGGGGTGCCCCGCGCGTCCAGGGTCTCCTTGGCGTACCCGGGCGTACCCCGGAATCGGCCGTACCCCTGATCAGGCGTGCCCCGGGTCAGGCGCCGAAGCTCTTGCCCACCGGCTTGTCGCCCTTGCGGCCCTTGCCGACCAGGTGCGCCGGCAGCAGGTCGCGGGCCGGCTCGCGGTAGCCCACCGACACGATCCGGTCGCCCTCGTAGGTGAAGCTGGTCAGCGAGGCCAGCGAGCACTGCCGGTTGCGCGGGTCGTGCCAGAGCCGGCGGCGCTCCACGAACGAGCGGACGATCCAGATCGGCAGCTGGTGGCTGACGCAGACCGCCTCGTGCCCGCGCGCGGCGTCCCGGGCGGCGGCCAGCGCGCCCATCATCCGCACCGCCTGCTCCAGGTACGGCTCGCCCCAGGACGGCTTGAACGGGTTGGTGAGGTACTTCCAGTACCCCGGGTTGCGCAGCGAGCCGTCGCCCACTCCGAAGGTCTTGCCCTCGAAGACGTTCTCCGCCTCGATCAGCCGCCCGTCGCTCGCCACCTCCAGGCCGTGCGCCTTGGCGATCGGCTCGGCGGTCTCCTGGGCGCGCTCCAGCGGGGACGCCACCACGTGGGTGATGTCCCGGCCGGCCAGGTCCTCGGCGACCCGCTCGGCCATCTGCTTGCCCAGCTCGGACAGCCGGTAGCCCGGGAGGCGGCCGTACAGCACGCCCTCCGGGTTGTGCACCTCGCCGTGCCGCATCAGGTGGACGACGGTGATGTCCTTGGCGCTCACTTCTCAGTACTCCTGGGCTAGGGGTGGACTAGGCCGTGGCCTCGGCGGCCGCGCGGGCGGCGGCGGGCAGGGCGGCGGCGATCCGCTCGATCGCCCGCTCGTCGTGCGAGGCCGAGACGAACCAGGACTCGAAGGCGGACGGCGGCAGGTAGACGCCCGCGGCGAGCATCGCGTGGAAGAACGCGGTGAAGCGGAAGGCCTCCTGGGTCTTCGCCTCGGCGTAGTTGGTGACCGCGTCCTCGGTGAAGAACACCGAGAACATGTTCCCGGCGGTCTGCAGCCGGTGCGCCACGCCCTCCTTGGCGAGCGCGGCGGCCACCAGGCCGGAGACCTCGGCGGCGACCCGGTCGACGGTCGCGTACGCCTCGTCGGTGCAGTGCCGCAGCTGGGCCAAGCCGGCCGCGGTGGCGATCGGGTTCCCGGACAGGGTGCCGGCCTGGTAGACCGGGCCGACCGGGGCGAGGTGGGCCATCACGTCGGCGCGGCCGCCGAAGGCCGCGGCCGGGAAGCCGCCGCCCATGACCTTGCCGAAGGTCAGCAGGTCGGGCGCCCAGCCCTCGTTCGCCGCCTCCAGGCCGTACCAGCCGGCCTTGGAGACGCGGAAGCCGGTCATCACCTCGTCGGAGATGAACAGCGCGCCGTTCTCCCGGCAGAGCCGGGCCAGGCCCCCGTTGAAGCCGGGCAGCGGCGGGACGACGCCCATGTTGCCGGGCGAGGCCTCGGTGATCACGCAGGCGATCTCGCCCGGGTGGGCCCGGAAGGCCTCCTCGACGGCGGCGAGGTCGTTGTACGGCAGCACGATGGTGTCGCCGGCCTGGGCGCCGGTGACGCCCGGGGTGTCCGGCAGGCCGAAGGTGGCGACGCCGGAACCGGCGGCGGCCAGCAGAGCGTCCACATGACCGTGGTAGCACCCCGCGAACTTCACGATCTTCGCTCGGCCGGTGAAGCCGCGGGCCAGCCGGATCGCGGACATGGTGGCCTCGGTGCCCGAGGAGACCAGGCGGACCTGCTCGACCGGGGCGACCCGGGCGACGATCTCCTCGGCCAGCTCGACCTCGCCCTGCCCCGGCGTGCCGAAGGAGGTGCCGAGCGACACCGCCCGCTGGACGGCGTCCAGCACGGCCGGGTGCGCGTGGCCGAGGATCATCGGCCCCCACGAGCAGACCAGGTCGACGTACTCGCGGCCGTCGGCGTCGGTCAGGTAGGGGCCGGTACCGGACACCATGAAGCGCGGCGTACCGCCGACGGCGCGGAAGGCGCGCACCGGGGAGTTGACGCCGCCGGGGGTGACGACCGAGGCGCGCTCGAAGAGCGACTGGGACTGAGGTGCTTCGTAGGGGTAGCTCACGGGAGACATGGTCTCAAATCGTGTCCTTCACCTCTGCATGTCGGACCTCATCATCTGGAACGATGATCCGGGCGCCCGAGTCTGTACGGTTATCCGTACAACGGGACCCCTGGCTGCGCCGGCTCCCCGGACCAGTCAGACTATGTACCCGGAGTGTCTCCGGAGTCCCTCCGCCCGCACGGGTCGGCGGAACTCCGGGTCGATGCAGGGGTGTGGAGAGGACTGCCGCGTACCGCGACTGGGTACGGCGGCGCATGACGGGTAAGGAGCACGTCCGGTGGGACGCCGGGCGTGCGGGGGTCTGTCGATTCCGGCGAATTCCGGTGAGGATGGTCCGAGTGTCCGAGGCGCAGGACGGCTACGACGAGGCCGCGGGTGGCCCCCGCCGGCCCGCCGAAGCCGCACGCGGGGGTACGGGAGCGGGAACGGGGCGTGGCGGCCGTGGTCGCGAGAGGCGGGGTGAGGGACGCGTGGGGGTGACGTACAAGTACTTCGGCGCACCCGACCGGGCGACCGCGGCCCGGGTCCCGACCGCGCTGGGGCCGGGCGGCCTCGGGCTGGACGCGGGCGAGCTCGGCTCGCTCGGCCGGCTGGGCGACCTGATGGAGACCAGTGGCTCCCCCAACGGCCACCTCTCCACCAAGATCAAGCCGGAGACCATGAGCGCGATGGTCCTCACCGGCATCCAGGGCGTGCCGCTGCACCAGGTGCCGCCGCTGGAGCTGGTCGTGCTGCACCCGGACTACGCCGTCGTCCAGCTGCCGCACAACGTGGTCGAGCCGCTCCGCAAGGCGGACGAGACCGAGCTCGGCGCCGCCGCCTTCATCTGGTCCACGGTCCCCGACCGCCGCGGCCCGCGCGACGCCTTCGTGATCTACAGCATGCTGCACGAGTGGCAGGACTTCGCCAACCGCCTGCACGAGGCCGGCCACCAGCTCTACTGCCTGGTCTGGCCCTGAGCCGGCCGTGAACGCGCGCAGGGCCCCGGCCTCCCCGGCCGGGGCCCTGCGCGTGGTCCGCGTGTGGTGCTTCGGTGAGCCTTCGGTGAGCTTTCGGAGGGTCAGCCGCCGGAGCCGTAGGTGGTGTTGGCGCAGATGTCGTCGTCGGCCGAGCGGGCTTCCTCGGTGACCGAGCTGGGCAGCGGGGCGGGTGCGGCGGGGGCCGCCGGGGCGCCCGGGGTGGCGGCGCCGCCGTTGGCGTCGGCGTAGTCCTTGCCGAGGACGACGCTGACGCCGGCCGCCGAGGTGCTGGTGAGCGTGGCCCCGGGGAACAGCGCGGCGACCTTCTCGGCGTTGGCCTTCTGCCCGGCCCCGTACTCGATCGTGGTGGTGGCCTTGTTGGTGCTCTTCGCCTGGCTGGTGCCGGTGACGGTGAACTGGGCCGCCTTCAGCGCCTCGCTCGCCTTGGCCGCCAGGCCGTTGACGGTCGTGCCGTTGTAGACCGCCACCTTGACCGGGGCCGCCGTCGTGGTGCGGGCCGCGGCCGTCGGGGTCGGCGTCGGCGGGGCCTCCGGGGTGGCCGGGGCCTCCGGGGTCGCGGGCGCGTCGGGCTGCTGGCCGGTGGCGTCCTTGCCGTCGAGGGTGCGGTCGGCGCGGATGGCCTCCCACAGCTTGTCCACGTCCGGCTTCACCAGGTCGAGGTTGGCCTCGTGGTAGCGCCACGGCGGGGTGACGAACTTGAGGTCGTGCAGGTCGATGTTCTTCAGCGAGAGCGCGAAGGACATCAGCTTGTCGACCGTGTTGAGCCCCTCGTCGACCCGCAGCGACTTGGTGGCGGCGTCCGCCAGCGGCAGCAGGGTGGTGGGTTCGAGGCCCTTCTTCTTCACCGTGCTGATCATCGAGCTCATGAAGGCCTGCTGACGCTTCATCCGGCCGATGTCCGAGCCGTCGCCGAGGCCGTGCCGCAGCCGGACGTAGTCGAGCGCCTTCTGGCCCTCCACCTTCTGCCGGCCGGCCGGGAGGATCTGGGCGCCCTTCTTGGGCAGGTTCGGGTTGATGTCGCCCTCGAAGATGGCCTTCGGCAGGCAGACGTCGACGCCGCCGACGGCCTTGGTCATCGCCGCGAAGCCCGCGAAGTCGACGACCAGGGTGTGGTCGACCCGGATCCCGGTGAGCTTCTCGACCGTGTTCTGGGTGCAGGCCGGGTTGCCGTCGGGGCTGCCGCCGACCTCGAAGGCGGCGTTGAACAGGACGTTCTCGCCCTTCTGCTCCTTGGTCCACTTCCCGTTGGGCAGCTTGCACGGCGGGATGGTGGCCAGGGTGTTGCGCGGGATCGAGACGCCGATCGCGTTCTTGTGGTCGGCGTAGACGTGCAGCAGGATCGTGGTGTCCGAGCGGGCGCCCTCGGCGTCGCCGCCGCCGAGGTCCGAGTTGCCGCCGCCGCGGCTGTCCGAGCCGATCAGCAGGATGTTCACCGGCTTGTTGCCGTTGGCGTCGGCCTGCGCCTCCGGCGGGCGGTCCTTGGCTATCGCGTCCGAGTCGATGGTCTTGATGTTGCCGCTGAGCTTGAAGTAGATCGCGCCACCGGTGCCGGCTATCAGCACCAGCACCCCGGCCGCCGACCAGGCGACGATCTTCTTGACGTTCTTCTTCGGCTTCCGGCTGGCCGCCCGCGCGGCCGCCCGGCCACCGGTCACGGGGGGCGCCTCCTTCGCGGCGCCCGCGCCCGCCTTGCCCTGGGCGGCGCGCCGGGCCTCGGCCCGGCCGCCGGGCCGGGGGGCCGGGATCGAGCCGGTGGACCCGGCGGCGCCCGCGGCGCCGCCCTTCGCGGCCGTGGAGCCCGTGGAGCCCGTGCCGGAGCCGCTCCGGGCGCCGGTGGAGCCCGCCGAGCCGGTCGAGCCTTCCGAACGCGGCCGGGCCACGTTGGGCTGACTCCTGTCTCGGCGACCCGACATCCCCGCACCTCTCACGGCTGTGCCATCGAACGATCGGCGGCCTGGAGGTCCCCCCGGGCGCCAGGTGGAGCATACAAGCCGACCGGAAACGGCCTACCGCCGCGCCGGGCGACCGGCCCTCCGCCCCCGTACGCACCCGTCCCGCCCCCGGGATCCCCCCGGAACCCACCCGGGATCCGCCCCGGCTCCCCCCGGAACCCGCGCTACCCCACCCCGGGTGTCACTTCGCCCGGCGGAGCACCGTCGCGGTGACCACGAAGGCCAGCGCGAGCAGTCCGGTGGACACCGCGAAGGCGAGCCGGAAGCCCCCGGTGAGGGCGTCCGCGAGGGGTTCGCCGGCGGCGGCCAGGGCGTCGGCGCGGGAGGTGGCCAGGGTGGAGAGGACGGCCACCCCGAGCGCGGCACCGACCTGCTGGGTGGTGTTGAAGAGCCCGGAGGCGGTGCCGGCGTCGGCCTCGCCCGCGCCGGACATGCCCAGCCCGGCCAGGGCCGAGAGCACCAGCCCGCCGCCGCCGATCAGCAGCATGGTCGGCAGCAGGTCGGTGAGGTAGCCGGCCTCGACCGGCAGCCGGAGCAGCAGACCGAGCGCGCCGACCAACAGGGCCAATCCGGCCAGCAGGACGTTGCGCTCGCCGAACCGGGCGTTCAGCCGGGCGGAGAGCAGCAGCGAGACGGCGCCGATGGCGACGGCGGCCGGGAGCATGGCGAGCCCGGTGGCCGCGGCGCCGTAGCCGCGCACGTTCTGCAGGTAGAGGGCGACCAGGATCTGGAAGCCGAACATCCCGGAGATGACCAGCACCTGCACCGCGTTGGCGGCGGAGACGGCGCGCGAGCGGAACATCCGCAGCGGCAGCAGCGGGTGGGCCGCGCGGGCCTGCCGGACCAGGAAGCCGGCCAGCAGGGCGACCGAGAGCAGGCCGAGGCCGAGGGTGCGGGCGGAGGTCCAGCCGTGCTCGGCGGTGCCGACGATGGTGAAGATGCCGAGCATCAGCGCCGCGGTGACCAGTACCGCGCCGAGGGCGTCGGCGCCGGCCCGCAGCCCGGGGCCCCGGTCGGCGGTCAGCACCCGGACGGCCAGCCCAGCGGCGGTGAGGCCGAGCGGCAGGTTGATCAGGAAGATCCAGTGCCAGTCCAGCGCCTCGGTGAGGACGCCGCCGAGCACCTGGCCGATGGACGCGCCGGCCGCGCCGACGAAGCTGAACGCGCCGATGGCGCGGCCGCGCTCGCCCGGTTCGGGGAAGAGCGTGACGATCATGCCGAGGCTGACCGCGGAGGCCAGCGCCCCGCCGACGCCCTGCAGGAAGCGGGCGGCGATCAGCGTGCCCTGGTCGGCGGCGACCGCGCAGAGCAGCGAGGCCGCGGTGAAGAGGAGGAGTCCGGCGACGAACACCTTCTTGCGGCCGACGAGGTCCCCGAGCCGGCCGGCGAGCAGCAGCAGTCCGCCGAAGGCGATCAGGTAGGCGTTGACCGTCCAGGTGAGGCCGGAGGGGGTGAAGCCGAGGTCCTGCTGGATGGCCGGCAGGGCGACGGTGACGATCGAGCCGTCCAGGACGATCATCAGCATCCCCGCGCAGAGCACCGCGAGGGCGAGCGCTCGGGAGCGGAGGGGTCGGTCCTGGCCGGTCGCGGGTGCGACGGGCGCGTGCGTGGTCATGGAAGGTCTCCCGGTTCGTCGAGTACCGGGTAAGACACTAACAAATGATTTTGTTGTGGACTATCTCTCTGCGGAAGATCCCTGTGGGGATGTTCTGCTTCCTGTCGTCAGCCCCGGGAGCGGCGGGCCCGGCGGACCGTCCGTTCGCTCTCCACCGGCTCCGCCAGCGGGCCGCCGACCAGGCGGGTCAGCGCGGAGACGAAGACGGTCCGCTCGTCCTCCGGCAGCGACTCCAGCACCTCCCGGTGCACCCGGTCGGCGATCGCCGTGCCCCGCACGACGGCCTCCCCGCCGGCCTCGGTCACCGAGATGATCCGGGCCCGGCGGTCGGCGGCGGACGGCCGGCGCTCGGCCAGTCCGGCCTTCTCCAGCTCGTCGACGGTCACCACCATGGTGGTCTTGTCGAGGTCGGCCAGCTCGGCCAGCTGGATCTGGGTGCGCTCGGCCTCCAGCGCGTGGAAGAGCACGCAGTACGCGCGCGGGGTGATGCCGAGCTCGGTGAAGGCGGCCGCCATCCGGGTCGCCAGCACATGGCTGGCGTGGTCCAGCAGGCCGGAGATGTCGCGGATCTGGCGCACGGGCGGGCTGGTCGTCATGCCGTCGAGGTTAGCAACGCCGTCCGTAGCCGGATGATCCCGTGCGGGACGGCCCCGGGCCGTGCGGTTACGGAATGCCCAGCTCGAACAGGGCGTAGCCGGCGTACCAGCCGGCCGCCACGGCCGGCATCGCGAACAGTCCGGCGATCGTGGTCGGGCGCAGCCGGCGCAGCGCCACCGCCAGGCCGATGCAGAGCGGGAAGGCCGGCAGCAGGTAGCGCGAGATGTTGCCGTAGATCTGGTTGCTGCTCAGCGCGGTGAAGACGGTCAGCAGCGTGTAGACCACCAGCACCAGCGGCGGGCGCAGCCGCAGCAGCAGCACCAGCAGCCCGGGCAGGGCGATCAGCAGGGCCACCGCGATCAGGTCCGGCGCCGGGTTGGACTGCCAGAACGTCCAGTGCCCGGTGACGGTGTCCAGGGTGCTGCGGGCGGTGGAGGCGCCCCAGTCGAAGTAGCGGTTCCAGGCCCCGCGCTGGAGCTTGAAGTACCCGGTCCAGTCGCCCATCCGGTAGCCGACCCAGGCGACGTACCAGAGCAGGCCCCACGGGGTCATCAGCATCGCGGTCAGCGGGCGGGCCACCCCGTCGGTGCGCCGGATCAGCGCCACCAGCGCGGTGATCGAGACGGCGGCGATCAGCGCGGCCGCGGTCGGCCGGTTGAGGCCGGCCACCAGGGCGAGCGTCCCCGCGGTCAGCCAGCGGCGGGTCATCACGCAGTAGCAGGCCCAGGCCGAGAGGGCGACGAACAGCGAGTCCGAGTAGACCGCCCACTCCACGCCCGAGCCCGGGAAGAGCCCCCAGATCACCGCGGCGGTGACCCCGGCGCGGAAGCCGCCGAGCCGCTCGGCGATCGCGAAGATCCCGGCCGCGGCGACGAACGAGGCCAGCACCGAGACGACGATGCCGGAGCCGTACGGGCCGAGCCCGGTGACCGCCCCGACCAGCCGCATCAGCCAGGGGTAGAGCGGGAAGAACGCGGCCGAGTTCTCGTAGTAGCTGGCCAGCGGGTAGCCGTGCAGCGGGATCAGCTGCGGGTCGTAGCCGTTCTCGGCGATCCGCTGGTACCAGATGCCGTCCCAGGTGCCGAGCACGTCCCACGGGCGGGCGCCGCCGCCGCGGCCCGGGTCCTTCTTCAGGAAGTCCTCGGTGTGCGAGAGCAGCAGCAGGAAGACGGTCAGGCCGGTCGCCTTGACCACCGCGTACGCGCCGAGCGCGGGCGCGAAGCGGTCCACCAGGGCACCGAACCGCCCCTGGACCGGTTCCGTCCCGGCCGGCCGCTCCCCCGTCTCCGGGGACGGCGGGGGCGACGACGGGGTGGACGGCGGCAGTCCCGCGCCACCGCCCGCCGACTCGGTGCTCGATGCCGTGCTCATCAGCTCTGGACTCCCCGCCGCAGTCGTGACCGGTGCGCCGAGCGAGACCGCGACGCCGGCCGAGCCTACGACACCGGGGCCTTGCGGAGCCGGGGAGCCCGCCGCGTGGACGGCGGCGGACTCCCCGGGCGGAACGGGGCGGAACGGGGCGGAGCGGGGCGGATCAGCCGTGCAGGTAGACGATGCCGAGCTTGGTGAGCCGCCAGAGCTGGCCGGGGGCGCCGGTGTCGGCGGCGAGCTCGACCAGCGGGTTGCCCTTGGCGTCGAACCGGCCGGTGGCGGTGACGAGCTTGCCCCGGTCCTGGGAGTCGGCGAGCTTCCAGAGGCCGTCGCCGGCCGGCTGAACCACCCAGTGCTGGTTGCCGCCGCCGTTGCAGCGCCACTGCTGGATCCGGGTGCCGGGGGCGGTGGAGCCGCCGTTGGCGTCCAGGCACATGTCCCGGTTGCCGCTGAAGTCGAGCTCGTAGGAGCCGCCCGCCTTGGCCTCCAGCACGAAGGACTGGTTGAGCCCGCCGGTGGCCGGATAGGTGATGGCGGCCCGGCCGTTGGTCGCGTCGCCGTACGTCCCGCCGCCGGTGAGGTCCAGCGCCCGGCCGTCGGCGGCGTTGGTGAGCTGGTACCAGGCGCCGTCCTCGGGCAGGTCGGCGATCGGTTTGCCGGGGGTGAGCGGTTCGATGGAGGTGGTGTTCCGCTGGTTCAGGGTGCAGTAGGCCTGGCTCAGGTCGGTCCGGCCGTAGAACTGACCGAGGCAGACGCCCTCGCCCCGGTAGCCGGCCACCCGCAGGTGGTACGACTGGCGGACCATGTTCATGCACAGGCCGGGGATGCCGATCTGCTGGTCGCAGCCGTTGCGGACCCACTCGGAGAGGTTGATGACGTCCCCGTTGGTGTACTCGTACGGGGAGCTGGTCCACTCCGCGCAGACCTCGTGACCGAAGGCGACCCGGCGCTGGTCGAGGTAGCGGACGCCGGGCACCTGTTCGGCCGCGCCGCGCAGCATGTCGCTGAAGAGCGGCACCACGTAGTTGTGGCCCCAGGCGAGGTCCTCGGGGAAGGCCGGGCAGCCGTCGGCGATCTTGCCGAGGTAGTCGTTGCGCCGGATGTCCGGGGTGATCGGGTTGAAGTAGGACTGGTAGACCAGCTGGTAGGAGTCGTCGGCGTAGCCGGCCGTCCGCATGGTCTGGCGGATGTTCCGCAGCGCGGCGACCACCTTGGGCTGGACCCGCTGCGCCCGCTGGGCGATCTCGGCGCTGCCGATGGTGTCGCGGCAGCCCTGGTCCTTGGGGACCGGGAAGTACTGCGCGAGGCAGTGCATCATGATGCCGCTGAAGTCGAAGTCGTCGTTGGCGCCGATGGTCACCACGACCAGCTTCACGTCGTACCGGGCGGCCACGCCGGCCAGCTGGACGTCCTGCTTGGGCTCGCCGAAGTCGCCGCTGCCGGGGCCGGTGATCTTCGCCAGCTCGGGGTCGCTGACCAGGTCCCCGGTCTGGGCGCCGGAGCAGGCGAGGTCGATCGGGGTGACGCCGGGGATGTCGGTGACGAAGATCTCCGACTTGGGGTGCCGGTGGCAGTAGTTGGTGGGGCTGTCGGTCTCGGGGAAGTAGGCGTCGCCGGTGTCGGTGCCGGCGCCCTCCCCGGAGATGGCGCTGTCGCCGAGGGCGACGATCGCGGCCGGACGGCCGGTGGCCGCGGGGGCGGCGGGGGCTCCGTCGGCGAGCGCGGCCGGGGTGCCGGCCAGGCCGAGGGCGGCGACGAGCGAGCCCGCCGCGAGCAGCCGCAGCGCCCCGAGGAACTTGAGTGACCTGATCACACGCGACTCCTTGCGGGTGGGGGCCGCCCGGCCGGGGGCGCCGGACGGTGAGGAGTTCTTCTGGAGCGAGGAAAGGTGAGCAGGTCTCACATTCTAGGTACTGACAAGTAACGCAACAAGGCCCGTGACAGCACCGGCAGTTGACCCGGACACGGGCCGGAACGCCGAGAGCCGCCGTCCCGCGCCCCAGGAGGGAAGCGCGGAGACGGCGGCTCGCACCGGCCGGGCCGGCCGCTGATCAGCCCGCGTTGACGCAGGTGTTGCCGAAGGCCGGGTTCAGCAGGCCGATCACGTTGATGGTGTTGCCGCAGAGGTTGACCGGGATGTGGATCGGAACCTGCAGCTGGTTGCCGGAGATGACACCGGGGGAACCGGCGGCAACGCCCTCCGCGCCGGAGCTGGCCATCGCGGTGCCGGCACCGGCCGCGACGAGACCGGCCACAGCGGCGCCGACGGCGGCCGTCTTCTTGATGCTCATGGGAGCCTCCTGACTGTTCGACAGAGATGCACGGGGAGTGCGACATCTCCAACGAGACCCGATCAGCCCGGTTGCTAGGGCACCCCCACTGTCACCCATCCGGAGGAACGGACCCCATCCGACAGGCATTCGGGTGATCACCACATCCGACCGTTTCCCCGCGCGCACTGCCTCGTTCTCCCTGTCGGAACACGCTCCACCCGCCCGCAACGACGAGGAGATCCGCCGCCGGTCCAAGCCCGTCCGGAATTCCTCCCGGTCGCGCGTCGATTCGAATTCTTCCCGGCCGTGCGGGAATTGTTCGCGACGCCCGGTACCGCGGCGGCCACTCATCGCCCGAGCCATGGGCGACACGCGCCATCTGGGCCGCCCGAGTGACAATCACGGCATTCCCAGAAGCCAACGGGCCAGGATTTCACCTGGCCCGGCTCCCGACTATTTTCCACAGACGGTCGGGCAGAAAACGGAGGAAGAACCATGCGTAACCTCAAGAAGGCCGCCGCCCTGTCCCTCGCCGCCACCGGCCTGGTGGTCGGCGCGGCCGGCGGCGCGTTCGCCAGCTCCGGCGCCCAGGGTGTCGCCGCCGGCTCTCCGGGTGTGCTCTCCGGCAACCAGATCCAGATCCCGGTGCACGTCCCGGTCAACGTCTGCGGCAACTCCATCGGGATCATCAGCATCCTGAACCCGGCGTTCGGCAACACCTGCGTCAACGCCGGCTGAACCGTGGCCGCCGCACCGGCGGCCACGGTTCCACCGCATTCGTGCCGCACCCCGCCGACCGCGGGGTGCGGCCCGCTCAACCCGTGTGTGATCGAGGAGATCAACCCCCATGCAGAACGTGAAGAAGGCCGCCGTCCTCTCCGCCGCCGCCGCCGGCCTGGTGCTGGGTGCGGCCGGCGGTGCCGCCGCCAGCTCCGGTGCGGAGGGCGTCGCCGCCGGCTCGCCCGGTGTCGTCTCCGGCAACCAGATCCAGGTCCCGGTGCACGTCCCGGTGAACCTGTGCGGCAACTCCGTCGACATCGTCGGCCTGCTGAACCCGGCGTTCGGCAACACCTGCATCAACGCCGAGGCGCCGCAGCACCAGCACGACGACGACTGCTGATCCCCGATCGGCACGCGTTCCGACCGCACTGCCCCCCGGCCCACCGGCCGGGGGGCGGTTCGGCGTACCCGGGCGCGGTCCGGTCGCCCCGGGACCCACTCCCCCCGAAGGTGATCCGCATGGTTTCGAAGAAGAGCGGGGCCGGCCTCGCCGCCGCCCTGGGCGCCGTGGTGCTGCTCGGCACCGGCGCGGGCGCCGCGCACGCGGCCCCGAACGAGGGCGGCGCCGCCCTGGCGAAGACCGACGTCAACCAGGCGCTCGGCGGGACGACCGCCGGGCTCGGCTACGCCGTCGCGCCGGTCAAGGACCTCCGCCTGGACCCGTGGGCCAACTCCTCGGCCGACGTGCTGAACAACGGCGCGACCGTCCAGCCGGAGAACTCCGGCCTGGCCCCGATCGGCACCGACACGCTGACCGGTCCGCTCAGCGCCGGCGGCGGACCGCGCGACCTGCCGCTGGTCGGCGGACTGCTCGGCACCCTGCCCGGCTGAGCCCGGCCCGGCCCGCCGGACGCACGCGCGAGCCCGGCACCTCCCCCGCGACGGGAGGTGCCGGGCTCGCGCGCGTCCCGGCCGCGGCTACAGCTGGGCGAGCCCGGCCAGCCCGGTCTCCTGGACGACGCCGGTGGTGGTGGCGGTCGCGGTGGTGGCCAGGTTGTCCACCGAGTCGGTGACCGAGATCCGCTCGTCCTCGGTGCCGAGGGTGGCCTTGGCGCCGGGGACGGCCTGGACCGCGCCGGTCACCAGCCGCGGGTCGATCTCGTCCACCTTGATCCGGCCGTCGGCCAGCTGGCCGGTGCCGTCCTGGGCGTACGCGAGCGGCTTGCCGAGGCCGATCCCGGGGGTGTCGGCGTGCAGCGGCGCGGCCGGGGCGTCCAGCAGCAGCTCGCCGAGGTCGGCGCCCTGGTCGAGCAGCGGCAGCGGCAGCTCGGCCTTGGCGGTCGGACCGACCTTGCCGGTGCCCAGGGCGGGCACCAGCCGCTCCGGGATCAGCGCGTCGCCGGTGGTGTGACCGGGCGCCGGGGGCATCACCAGCGAGGTCGGGATGCCGCCGGAGATCCGGCTGTCGAGCGGGGCCAGCGGGACGTCCAGCGGGACCTGCTGGGTGGCCAGCTTGTCCTCCAGCGCCCCGACCTGCTCGGGGCTGAGCTGGGCGGCGGCGGACGCCGCCCCCTGGGACGCGAGCACGCCCGCACCGACCGCCAGCAGCATCGCGCCGGCCCGCTTGGAGAACCTCATGCTTTTCACCGTTCTGCCTGTCCGTACTGGAGATCTCTGGGGGAAGGGCCGCGCGCGCGCAGCCGAAAGCAATGGGCTCAACGATCCACCGGGATCCCGGATTGCGGCGGTTAACCGGTTCGGGTTAATAATCCGACCGGAAAACCGTCGGCCGCCGCGCCTCCCGGACTCTTTTCAAAAATCCCCGTAACCTTCCGTGCCGTCATTCTTTGATCTGGACGTCAGTGACCGCAGACCGGGTCTGGGCGTTGTACGCGTTGTATCGCACGGAAACCGCACGGAAACCGAGAGCTTTTCAGAGAGGGATCTCCCCATGATCCAGAAGTCCTTCGCCGCCGCCGGCCTGGCCGTCGCCGCCCTGGCGGCCACCGCGGCGCCGGCCTCCGCCATCGGGGACTCGGACGGCGCCGCCGGGTCGTTCCAGGGCAACGGTGGCACCAACTTCACCGGCACCGTCGGCGACCACAGCCCGAACTTCCACTTCCTGGACAACGCGAACGTCTGCCTGCCCGAGATCCACAACATCGCCGTCGGTGTCCTCGGCGTGGCCGTCCCGGTCGAGGTCCCGATCGCCAACAGCGGTGGCAAGCAGTACTGCACCCAGGGTCAGGGCACCCAGACCAAGGGTGACTCGGGCGTCTCCCACCTGATCGGCTGACCCGCTCGTCCCAAGCTGCGTCACCCCTCCTGAACCAACCTTCGAATCGCTCCCCGATTCACCCCTGAGAGGAACACAGAAATGATCAAGAAGTCCCTCGCCGCCGCCGGCCTCGCCGCCGCCGCCATCGCGATGTCCGCCGGCTCGGCCTCCGCCATCGCCGACTCCGACGGCTCGGCCGTTTCGGTCCAGGGCAACGGCGGCACCAACCAGACCGGCACCCACGGCGACCACAGCCCGAACTTCCACACCCTCGACAACGCGAACATCTGCCTGCCGGAGGTCCACAACATCGCGGTCGCCGTCCTCGGCGTGGCCGTCCCGGTCGAGGTGCCGGTCCTCAACAGCACCCCGAAGCAGATCTGCAACGTCGGCCAGAACACCCAGTCCTCGGGCGACGCGGGTGTCTCGCACCTGATCGGCTGACCCAGCCGCACGGCGCGACGGAGGGCCCGGGGACGTCTGGTCCCCGGGCCCTCCGGGCGTATCGGACCAGACGTCCGGCCGGCCCGCTCCCCCGGTGCGGGCCGGCCGGGTGACAGGCCGTCGGCACGGCGCGTGGGGCGCCGCGGCGGACGGCACCGTGTGTTCCCGTGTCAGGGCGCCTGCCCGGCAACGGAGCAGAGCACACGTCAGACGCAGAGCGTCCGGACCGGACGCTCCGGAAGAGAGGGCAGATCCATGAAGAGCAAGCTGGGCAAGGTCGCGCTGACCGCCTTCGGCGCGCTGGCGCTGGCCGGACTCGCCACCCCGGCGTCCGCGCACGTCGGCCTGGCCGGCGGCGGCGAGTTCGTCGCCTCCGCCGACCCGGTGTTCGCGGCCGGCGAGTGGTGGGGCATCGCCCACACCTCGAACATCCACACCGGCGAGCACGGCTGGGGCGCCGCCACCGCCACCGACCTGGTCGGCGGCGAGGAGGGCTTCGCCCACATCGGCGGCTGGTAACCCGCGACACACCGAAGGCCGGGTCCCTCCGCGCAGGAGGGGCCCGGCCTTCGGCGTGCGCGCTAGGACTGCTTGATCATCGCGGCGGCCTCGACCGCCCAGTAGGTGAGGATCTGCTCGGCGCCCGCCCGGCGGATCGAGGTGAGCGTCTCCAGGATCATCCGCTCCCGGTCGATCCAGCCGTTCGCCGCGGCCGCCTCCACCATCGCGTACTCGCCGGACACCTGGTACGAGGCGACCGGCACCGGCGAGGCGTCGGCGACCTGGCGCAGGATGTCCAGGTAGGCCATGGCCGGCTTCACCATCACCAGGTCGGCGCCCTCGGCGAGGTCCAGCTCCAGCTCGCGCAGCGACTCCCGGGCGTTGGCCGGGTCCTGCTGGTAGCTCTTGCGGTCGCCCTTCAGCGAGGAGCCGACCGCCTCCCGGAACGGGCCGTAGAACGCCGAGGCGTACTTGGCGGTGTAGGCGAGCACGCCCACGTCCTGGTGGCCGGCCTCGTCCAGGGCCTTGCGGACCACCGCGATCTGGCCGTCCATCATCCCGGACGGGCCGACCAGGTGGACGCCCGCGTCCGCCTGCACCCG
Organism: Kitasatospora sp. NPDC093806; assembly: GCF_040683335.1. Lineage (NCBI taxonomy): Bacteria > Bacillati > Actinomycetota > Actinomycetes > Kitasatosporales > Streptomycetaceae > Kitasatospora > Kitasatospora sp. NPDC093806. The sequence continues at coordinate 38,755 of NZ_JBFBDO010000023.1, read as the reverse complement.
GGCCATCTCGGCGTAGCGCTCCAGCGTCGCGTCGTTGTCCACCGAGCCGTCCGCGGCCAGCACGCCGCAGTGGCCGTGGTCGGTGTACTCGTCCAGGCACAGGTCCGACATGACCACCAGGGAGTCGCCGACCTCCGAGACCACGTCCCGGATCGCCTGCTGCAGGATGCCGTCCGGGTTGGTGCCCTCGCTGCCGACCGCGTCCTGCACCTCGGGGACGCCGAACAGCATGACGCCGCCCAGGCCCGCCTCGGCCGCCTCCACGGCGGCCTTGCGCAGGGTGTCCCGGGTGTGCTGGACCACGCCCGGCATCGAGGTGACCGGGACCGGCTCGCGGACGCCCTCGCGGACGAACAGCGGCAGGATCAGCTCCGCCGGGTGCAGCCGGGTCTCGGCGACCAGCCGGCGCATCGCCGGGGTCGAGCGCAGCCGACGGGGGCGGACGTACGGGAATTCAGCGGACACGGCTTCTCTCTCCGAACGGTGTGTCGGGGTGCCGGGGGCGACGGGGTGGGCCGCCCCCGGCGGGTGGTCAGCGCGCGGCCTTGCGGCGCGAGCCGGGACGGCGCTCGCTGGGCCGGTAGACCGGCTCGCCGGCGGCGGTCGCGGCGTCACGGCGCTTGGCCCCGAAGTCTGCCAGCGCCTGGGCCAGTGCGGCCGCCGACGGCGCCGGGGCCATCACGTCGACCCGCAGGCCGTGCTCCTCGGCGGTCTTGGCGGTGGCCGGGCCGATGCAGGCGATGACCGTCACGTTGTGCGGCTTGCCCGCGATGCCGACCAGGTTCCGCACGGTCGAGGACGAGGTGAACAGCACCGCGTCGAAACCGCCGCCCTTGATCGCCTCCCGGGTCTCGGCCGGCGGCGGCGAGGCGCGCACGGTCCGGTAGGCCGTCACGTCGTCGACCTCCCAGCCCAGCTCGACCAGGCCGGCCACCAGGGTCTCGGTGGCGATGTCGGCGCGCGGCAGCAGCACCCGGTCGATCGGGTCGAACACCGGGTCGTACGGCGGCCAGTCCTCCAGCAGCCCGGCCGCGGACTGCTCGCCGGAGGGCACCAGGTCCGGCTTCACGCCGAAGTCCACCAGCGCCTGCGCGGTGGTCTCGCCGACCGCCGCGACCTTGATCCCGGCGAACGCCCGGGCGTCCAGGCCGTACTCCTCGAACTTCTCCCGGACCGCGCGCACCGCGTTCACCGAGGTGAAGGCGATCCACTCGTAGCGGCCGGTGACCAGGCCCTTGATGGCCCGCTCCATCTGCTGCGGGGTGCGCGGCGGCTCGACCGCGATGGTCGGCACCTCCTGCGGCACCGCGCCGTACGAGCGCAGCTGCTCGGACAGGCCGTGCGCCTGCTCCTTGGTGCGCGGCACCAGGACGTTCCAGCCGAACAGCGGCTTGGTCTCGAACCAGGAGTGCGAGGCCCGGTGGGCGACCTGCTCACCGACCACGGCTATCACCGGGGTCGCCGGGTCCACCGGGGCGGAGACCGGCGAGGGCAGCACCCGGGCGGTCTTCAGGTCCGCCGCGATGGTGGCCAGCGTCGCGGTGAAGGTGCGCTGACGGGTCGTGGTGCCGGAGAGCGTCGCGCTCAGCGCCGAGTCCGGCTTGCGGCCGTTGGAGACCAGCGCGTTGGCGGTGGCCGGCAGCTGGCCCAGGGTGGTGCGGACCACCAGGGTGGTCTCCGGCGCGCCCAGGTCCACCGGGGAGCCGGCCAGCAGCGCCGCGCCCTCCACGAACCGGACGTCGGTACCGGCCGCGCCGCGCAGCGGCACGCCCGCGTAGGCCGGCACGCCGACCGACTGGGCGACCCCCGGGATCACCTCGAAGGCGATCCCGGCGCCGGCACAGCCGAGCATCTCCTCGGCGGCGCAGCCGTCCAGGCCCGGGTCGCCGTCGACGGTGCGCACCACGTGCTTGCCGGACCGCACGGCCTCGCCGACCAGCTCGGCCAGCACGAAGTCCGGGCCCTCGGCGCCCGGGGTGTGCACCTGCACACCGGACGGACAGTGGCTGCGCACGGCGGCGGCGGTCAGCGGGTCGGCGACCAGGATGTCGGCCGAGCCGAGCACCTCGACCGCGCGCAGGGTCAGCAGACCCGGGTCACCGGGACCGGCGCCCAGGAAGGTGCAGCGCCCCTCGGCGGGGAGCACGCCCCCGAACGGGCTGTCGGCCGGGAACGGGCTGTCGGTGGCGGCGGTGGGGCTCATCGGGCTCGCTCCCCCATCAGGGCGGCCGCGCCCGCGTCGAGCAGCCGGGCGGCCAGCGCGCGGCCGAGGGCCGCCGCCTGCTGCTCGGCGGTCTCGTCGAGGACGATCGGACCGTTGGCGGACATCTTCAGCAGGGTGGCGCCGTCGACGGTGCCGACCACGCCCTCCAGCCGCAGTTCGTATCGGTGGCCCCAGGTGGCCAGGCCCGCGACCGGCGCGGAGCAGCCGGCCTCCAGGGCGGCCAGCAGGGCGCGCTCGGCGGCCACCGCGACCCGGGTGGGGGCGTGGTCGAGGGCCGACAGCGCGGCGGCCAGGGCGACGTCCGAGGCCTTGCACTCGACCGCCAGGGCACCCTGGCCCGGGGCCGGGATCATCAGCTCGGGGTCGAGGTGCTCGGTGATCTCGGCGTCCCGGCCGAGCCGGTTCAGGCCGGCGGTGGCCAGCACCACCGCGTCCAGCTCGCCGGAGGTGACGAAGCCGATCCGGGTGTCCACGTTGCCGCGGATCGCGACCGTCTCCAGCTGGGCGCCGCGGGCCCGGGCCCAGGCGTTCAGCTGCGCCATCCGGCGCGGCGACCCGGTGCCGATCCGGGCCGGGCGACCGGCTCCGGCCAGCTTCTCCACCAGCTCGCCGAGGGCCAGGCCCTCGGTCGCCACCAGGGCGTCGCGGCTGTCCTCGCGCTCGGGGACGGCGGCCAGCACCAGACCCTCGGGGGCGGCGGTGGGCAGGTCCTTCAGCGAGTGGACGGCGAAGTCGATCCGGTCCTCCAGCAGCGCGTCGCGCAGCGCGGAGACGAACACGCCGGTGCCGCCGATCTGGGCCAGCGCCTCGCGGGAGGTGTCGCCGTAGGTGGTGATCTCCACCAGCTCGACGGGGCGCCCGGTGAGGCGGGTCACCTCGCGGGCGACCATGCCCGACTGGGCCATGGCGAGCGCGCTGCGCCGGGTGCCGAGCCGCAGCGGTGCCGTGGTCGCGTCCGGAGCCTGGCCGGTGAGCGGTTGACCATTCATGGGGTGATCGTCCCGGTGGTACTCGTGGGATGGACGGGTCATCTGGCGCCTCCGCCCGCAGGCTGCTGGGCGCCGATCGGGGTGCCCGAGACCGCGTGCACGGCCGCCGGGTCGAGGTCGAACAGCTCGCGCAGCGCGTCCGCGTAGGAGGCGCCGCCGGGCTCCGCGGCAAGCTGCTTCACCCGCACGGTGGGGGCGTGCAGCAGCTTGTCGACCACGCGGCGGACGGTCTGGCTGATCTCGGCGCGGGAGCGCTCGTCCAGGCCGGGCAGCCGGGAGTCCAGCCGGCCCAGCTCGGCGGCGACCACCTCGGAGGCCATCGCCCGCAGCGCCACCACGGTCGGGGCGATCCGGGCGGCCCGCTGGGCGGCGCCGAAGGCGGTGACCTCCTCGGCGACGATGCCGGAGACGGCGTCGACGTCACCGGCGCCGGGGGTGGCGGCGTGCGCGTGCGACAGGCTCTCCAGGTCGACCAGGAGCGCGCCGGGCAGCTCGTGCACGGCGTGGTCGACGTCGCGCGGCATGGCCAGGTCGAGGAAGGCGAGCGGCTCGGCCGCGGTGCGGGAGGCCACGGCGGCGGCGACGTCCTCGGCCTTGATCACCACGCCAGCCGCGCCGGTGCAGGAGATCACCAGGTCGACGTCGCCCAGCGCCTCGGGCACCTTGGCCAGCTCCAGCGTGCGGGCGACGTCCCCGCCGAGGATCTCGACCAGGCGCTCGGCGCGCTCCGGCGTCCGGTTGGCGATCAGCAGGTCGGTCACGCCCGAGCGGACCAGGGTGGCGGCGGCCAGCGAGCTCATCGAGCCCGCGCCGACCACCAGCGCCCGCTTGCCCGCGATCGCGCCCGCGCCGGCCGCGACCTGCTCCAGGCCGAAGGTCACCAGCGACTGGCCGGCCTTGTCGATGCCGGTCTCGCTGTGCGCCCGCTTGCCGACCCGCAGCGCCTGCTGGAACAGCTCGTTCAGGCCGCGCCCGGCGGTGTGCTCCTCCTGGGCCCGGGCAAGCGAGTCGCGCAGCTGACCGAGGATCTGGCCCTCGCCGACCACCATCGAGTCCAGGCCGCAGGCCACCGAGAACAGGTGGTGGACGGCGCGGTCCTCGTAGTGGACGTAGAGGTGCGAGGTCAGCTCCTCCAGGTCCACGCCGCTGTGGTGGGCGAGCAGCAGCGACAGCTCGGCGACGCCGGCGTGGAACTTGTCCACGTCCGCGTACAGCTCGATCCGGTTGCAGGTGTTCAGCAGCGCGGCCTCGGCGACGGTCGCGGACGCGGCCGCGTCGTGCAGCAGCCGGGTCGGCACCTCACCGGTCAGCGCGGCCCGCTCCAGCACGCCGACCGGGGCCGTGCGATGGCTCAGCCCTACGACGAGAAGACTCACGCCCGCCCCCTGGTCCCACGAAATTCGGTGCTCATGCCGGCATCACCGCGGAGAGATCGCCCTCGCCGGGCTTGCCGGGCTTGGTCTTCGCCGCCGGGTCGCCGTCCTTCGCCGGCTCGGCGCCGGTCCGGGGCTTGCCGGTGCCGCCGCCGGCGGCGCGGCGCAGCTTGGCCGCGGCGGCGCGGACCGGGCCGGGGGCGCGGTCGAGCACGGACTCGGTGCGGTCCGGCTCGTCGCCGGCCTTGCGCTGCTCGTGGAAGGCGAGGATCTGCAGCTCGATGGAGAGGTCCACCTTGCGCACGTCCACGCCGTCCGGGACGGTCAGCACGGTCGGGGCGAAGTTCAGGATGCTGGTGACACCGGCCTCGACCAGCCGGTCGCAGACCTGCTGGGCCGCGCCGGGCGGGGTGGTGATGACGCCGATCGAGACGTGCTGGCTCTCCACGATGGACTCCAGTTCGTCCATGTGGCGCACCGGCAGGCCGGCCGCGGTGCTGCCGACCACGGACGGGTCGGCGTCCAGCAGGGCCGCGACCCGGAACCCGCGGGAGGCGAAGCCGCCGTAGTTGGCGAGGGCGTGGCCGAGGTTCCCGATGCCGACGATGACGACCGGCCAGTCCTGGGTCAGGCCCAGCTCGCGGGAGATCTGGTAGACGAGGTACTCGACGTCGTAACCGACCCCGCGGGTGCCGTACGAACCCAGGTAGGAGAAGTCCTTGCGCAGCTTGGCGGAGTTCACGCCGGCGGCGGCGGCGAGTTCCTCGGAGGAGACGGTCGGCACCGAGCGCTCGGAGAGCGCGGTGAGCGCGCGCAGATAGAGGGGCAGGCGCGCGACCGTCGCCTCCGGGATTCCCCGGGCACGCGAGGGTCGGCGCGCGGCGCCCTGGTCGGGCGTCTGCGAACTGCTCTGTGGTGATCGGCCGATTGCCACGGTGCTCCTGTGGGTGAAGCTGGGCTTTGGCAGCCAGGCTATGCGTTTGTGAACGTGTGCACAAAGATGGTGTCCGATTTGTCCCCGCACAGTGATGCGCATCACGCCGAAGACCCCATAGCACCGCTCGCTTTCCGGACCGGCGCCGGGGGCGGTGCGGGGGGTGTCCTGGGCCCGTACAGCAGGCGGTTCGGCGCCCCCCGCGGCACCAGCGGAACGGGCTCGCCGGACGGCCGCGAACGCGCCCGCCCCAGCCGCGGCCACGGCAGCCGGGCCGCCTCCCGCAACGGCTCCGCCCACTCGCCGGAGGGGCCCGTGGCACCGGGGGCGCCGGGGGTGTCCGGGCCGTCGGACGGCGCGGACAGGCAGTGCCGGAGCAACCGGGCGGTGGCCAGCGCGTCGCCCAGCGCGGTGTGCGCCGCGAACGAGCCCAGCCCGGCCGCCTCCACGCAGGCCGCCAGGCCGAAGCCGCCGGCCTCCGGCAGGCGGTCGCGGGCCAGCCGCATGGTGCACAGCAGCGGCACCGGCGGCAGCGCCACGCCGATCCGGGCGAACTCGCGATCCAGGAACGCGCGGTCGCAGGTGACGTGATGGCCGACCAGCACCCGGCCCGCCAGCAGCTCCAGCAGCCGCGGCGCGATCTCGCGGAACCGCGGGGCGCCCTCGACGTCCTCCTGCGCTATCCGGTGCACATGGGTCGGGCCGACCGGGCCGAGCGGGTCCAGCAGCGTGCAGAACTCGCCCTCCGGGCGGAGCCGCTCGTCGAGCAGCACCACGGCCACCTCGACCACCCGGTGCCGCCAGGGGCTGCGGCCGGTCGCCTCCACGTCCACCACGGCGAAGCCCCCGCGGCCGGCCGACGGGTCGGCGGGCGTGCCTGGGGGCGGGCCGGGAAGCATGGCGGCACTCCTCGCGTGCTCAGCCCCCCATGGGCGCAAACGAGTTCGATCGTAAGCCGATCCGCGGGGGGCGCCCCAAGCCGGGCGCGGGGATTCTTCACAACGATTCGGCGAACCGCCCCCGCCGGATGGCGGGGGGCGGCGCGCCTCCGGCCGGGAGTGGCGGGCGGCCGGGGTGGGACGGGCTCGCCTCCGGCGAGGTGGGGCCGGGGTGGGAGGGTCAGGCGCCGAGGGCGGTGCGGAGGCGCTTCTCGTCCACCCGCCAGAAGTCGTGCTGGCGGCCGTCGATCAGGGTGACCGGAATCTGCTCCCAGTAGCGCCGGTAGAGCTCCTCGTCCTGGGTGATGTCCTTCTCCTCGAAGCTCGCGCCCAGCTCGCCGGTCACCCGGACGATCACCTCCCGGGCGTCGTCGCACAGGTGGCAGCCGGGCTTGGCCACCAGGGTCACGGTCCGCTCGGCGGGCTTCGGACCCCGGTTCTTGTCACGTCGCAGCAGTGGGCTCACCCCGCCATTGTGCGCCGCCCTTACGGGGAGGAAGTGCGCCGCTCTGTTCACCCGGCGGGCACGCCGTCGTCACGGCTGCTCCGCGAGTCGCTGGCTATGCTCGATGACATGGCCGTGCTCCGAAGGCTCACCCAGGCAAGGCGTTCCACCAGCTCGCGGACCGCCCTGGCGGGCGAGGCCGCCGCCGAAGCCGCGGAGGCCGCCCTGCGGGCCGCACCCGAGCCGCCCGCCGCCGAGGAGGAGCCGCCCGCCAGGCGCGGCCGGACCCCCAAGGCGCCCGCCGGGAACCACACCCCCGAGCCGGACGACCCGCGCGCCGCCGCCTTCTTCGACTGCGACAACACCATCCTGCGCGGGGCGGCGATCTTCTACCTCGGGGTCGGCCTCTACCGCCGCGGCTTCCTCACCCGCCGCGACATCGCCCGGTTCGCCTGGCAGCAGGCCTGGTTCCGGGTGCACGGCGCCGAGGACCCGGACCACATGGCCGACGCCCAGCACACCGCGCTCGGCCTGGTCGCGGGCAAGCGGACCGCCGACCTGGAGGCCCTCTGCGAGGAGGTCTTCGAGGAGGTCATCGCCGACAAGGTGTGGCCGGGCACCCGCGCGCTGGTCCAGATGCACCTGGACGCCGGGCAGCGGGTCTGGCTGGTCACCGCCGCGCCGGTGGAGGTGGCCCGGATCATCGCGGCCCGGCTGGGCATGACCGGCGCGCTCGGCACCGTCGCCGAGGCGCGCGACGGCGCGTACACCGGCCGGCTGGTCGGCGAGCTGCTGCACGGCCCGGCCAAGGCGGCGGCGGTCCGCGCGCTGGCCCGCCGGGAGCGGCTGGACCTGGACCGCTGCGCCGCGTACAGCGACTCGGCCAACGACATCCCGATGCTCTCGCTGGTCGGCCACCCGTACGTGGTGAACCCGGACGGCGCGCTGCGCCGGCACGCCCGCGCGCAGGGCTGGCGGGTCCGGGACTTCCGGACCGGGCGGAAGGCGGCCCGGGTGGGACTGCCGGCGGCGGCCGCGCTCGGGGTGGCCGCGGGCGCGGCGGCGGCCGGGGTCGCGCTGCACCGCCGGCACCGCGCCTGACGCACCGCGCCCCCCGACCGTCCGATCCGGGCCCCACCGGGGTGAGTCCGGTCAATTCGCGCGCTGACGAGGCCGCTCGTACGGGCGAACTCGGGCGCGGCGGAGGCGGATCCGCCGCAGTGGACCGAACTCGCCTGCCGGTGACCGGTTCTGATCGTTCGCCAGTCCGGGAAAGTCAGGGGTTATCCGGGCCCGAGACTGGGAAACCGCCCGTGACACCGCCGAATTGGTCACCTGGCGCACTGCTTCTGTCACGTTGAGCCAGACGATCGATGGCATGTTCGGTCAGTGTCGGCCGTTTATGCACCCAATGCGGATCCCAAACGACCACTTCGACCACACGGTGTAGCTGTCATTGCACAAAGCGTTATTCTCTCCTGGATGCACGTCACCCACCCGACCCAGCACGACCGGGCGGTTCGGCCGTGCTCTCCGCGCAGGCGGAGGTGATCCGTCCACAGTTCTGCCTCTGGGAGTCCCGTGTACCCACCCGTCCGGAACGACGCGCCTGCACCCTCCCGCCCGTCGTCCGCGCCCCTGCGCTCCCGCACCAGCCTCCGCGGCCGCCCGGTGCCGCCCCGGCAGATCTCCACCGGCCTGGACCTGCTGCGCACCCTGCTCCGCAGCCAGCTCGCCGCGACGCCCCAACTGGTGCCCGCCGGAGTCCCGTTCGGCGCCGGCCAGCCCCACCCGGGCGGCGGCCCGCTGCTGCGCACCACCGCCGCCGGCTCGGCCGGCACCGGCTCGCGCGGCCGGACCGGGACCACCGGCACGGGCGGCCGCAGCCGCGCCCGCACCACCACCGGTCCCGGCTACGAGACCGAGCACAACCCGATCATGGAGCTGGTCGAGCGCGCCCAGGCCGGCGAGAGCGAGGCCTTCGGCCGGCTCTACGACCACTACGCGGACACCGTCTACCGCTACATCTACTACCGGGTCGGCAGCCGGGCCACCGCCGAGGACCTCACCAGCGAGACCTTCCTGCGCGCGCTGCGCCGGATCGGCACGTTCACCTGGCAGGGCCGGGACTTCGGCGCCTGGCTGGTGACCATCGCCCGCAACCTGGTCGCCGACCACTTCAAGTCCAGCCGCTTCCGGCTGGAGGTCACCACCGGCGAGATGCTCGACTCCAACGAGTGCGAGCGCAGCCCCGAGGACTCGGTGCTGGAGTCGCTCTCCAACGCCGCCCTGCTGGAGGCGGTCCGCCGGCTCAACCCGCAGCAGCAGGAGTGTGTGACGCTCCGCTTCCTGCAGGGCCTGTCGGTCGCCGAGACGGCCCGGATCATGGGCAAGAACGAGGGTGCCATCAAGACCCTCCAGTACCGCGCGGTGCGCACCCTGGCCCGCCTCCTCCCGCCCGACGCGCGGTGAGCCGGCGGCGGGCCGGGGAGGGCTCCGGGGAAGCGGCGGGGGAGATAGGAAGCGGGCCGTCACCCTCGACGGCGGCCCGACACGTCCGGGTGAACGGTCGGTCCGATGATCAGCCGTGCGTAACCGACCGCCCGCACCACTCGTTGGCCAGCGTGCAAGCCTCCACCAGGCGTACGGTCAAGTCGAATTGCGACCTCTCACCCGATGGAGTGGCTTTGGCTTGCCGGGGCAACCGTCCGGCAGGCCGGGGTGTCGACAACGACGAAGGGAGGTGTGGCCCGTGACGGCAAACGTGCTGGAGCACCGGCGGGCGAAGGCCTTCGCCGAGGCGCTGGAGGCCCACCAGGCGGAGCAACGCGCCACCGACGGCGGCGGAACGGCCAACACCACGGCCGGACAAGCCGGTTCGGCCGCGATGGCGGAACTCATCGACATGGTCGGCGCGCTGGGCTCGCTGCCCGGTCCGGAGCTCGACCGCGAGGCCAGGACGGTCCAACGCGCCCAGCTGATGGCCGCGTTCGAGCAGGCCTTCGCCGGCGGTCCGGGCGCCACCGTGCCCCGCCAGCGCCGCCACCGGGCGATCCGCACCGCGCCGCGCGGCCGGTGGAGCCGCCGGTTCGCGATCGGCGGACTGGTCGCGGGGCTCGCCGTCGGCAGCCTCACCGGTGCCGCGGCCGCCAGTGCCAACGCCCTTCCCGGCGACCCGCTGTACGGCATGAAGCGCGGCCTGGAGGGCCTCCGGCTCAACCTCGCGGAATCCGACAGCGAGCGCGGCGAACTGCTCCTCGACAACGCGGCCACCCGGCTCGGCGAGGCCCGGTCGCTGATCGGCCGCACCGGATCCGGCGGCTCGCTCAGCCCGGGCACCGTCGACCAGGTCCGCAAGGCCCTCGACGACATGCACGCCGACGCGCTCAAGGGCCGCGACCTGCTGCGCGCCATCTACCGCAACAACGGGTCGCTCGACCCGATGCGCGCGCTGGCCGGCTTCGCCCAGGACGAGGACGGCACCTGGGCCGAGGTCCAGTCCAAGCTGCCCGTCCAGCTGACCCCGCAGGCCCACCTGGTGGAGCAGCTGTTCGACGACATAAGCCAGGACGTCGCGCCCCTGCGCATGGCCGAGCCGCCCGCGAAGAGCGGTGCGACGGCCGGCGGCGGGGCGGGCGACGGCACGCCGAACCAGGGCGGGGCGGGCTCCGCAGGACAGGTCGGCACCCCGGCCGCGGGCGGCAACCAGGCACCCGCCGGCGCCCCCGTCCAGGGCGGCTCCAGCGGTGGACCGGCCGCCGGCGCCAACGGCGGCAAGGCGGGCGCCGTCCCGCAGGCCCCGGCCGCGACCGCGCCGGCCGCCCCTGCGGCGCCCGGTGCCCCGGCCGCGCCGCAGCCGAGCAGCGAGCCCAACGTCGTCCCGGCCCCGGTCGGCGGGCTGGTCGACAACCTCACCAGCGGGCTCACCGGGTCCAAGCCCTCGCCCAGCGCGGACGCCGCCCCGGCGCCGGCGCCGGACCAGGCCCCGGCGCAGCCCTCCGAGGCGCCCAGCGCGACCACCGGCGGCAGCCAGCCGCAGGGGGTCGAGGTGCCGCCGCTGATCCCCGGCCTGCTGCCCGGGCTGCGGATCCTCGGCGGCTGAGCGGTCGAGCGGCTGAGCGGGTCGAGCACGCGAATGGGCCCCGGCGGACGATGCGTCCGCCGGGGCCCATTCCCGCGATCACTGGAGGGGCCGCGGCCGCCGGGGGGCCGGCGACCGTCAGAAGAACACCGAGCGCCGCTGCACCAGCAGCTGGTAGAGGGTGTGCTGGATGGTCTCCCGCACCTCGTCGGCCAGGTCGAAGACCAGCATCGGGTCGTCCGCCGCCTCCACCGGGTGCCGGTCGGTCGGGATCGGCTCGCCGAACTCGATGATCCACTTGGTCGGCAGCGGCACCGCCCCGAGCGGCCCCAGCCACGGGAAGGTCGGCGTGACCGGCACGTACGGCAGACCGAGCAGCCGGGCCAGGGTCTTGAAGTTGCCGATCATCGGGTAGGTCTCCTCCGCCCCGACGATCGAGCAGGGGACGATCGGCACCCGGGCCCGCAGCGCCGAGGAGACGAAGCCGCCGCGGCCGAACCGCTGCAGCTTGTACCGGTCGGCGAACGGCTTGCCGATCCCCTTGAAGCCCTCCGGCCAGACCCCGACCAGCTCGCCGCGCTCCAGCAGCGCCTGGGCGTCCTCGTTGCAGGCCAGCGTGTGCCCGGCCTTGCGGGCCAGCTCGTTGACGCCGGGCAGCACGAACACCAGGTCGGCGGCGAGCATCCGCAGGTGGCGCTGCCGGGGGTGGTGGTCGTGTATCGCCACCTGGGTCATCAGGGCGTCCAGCGGGATCGTCCCGGAGTGGTTGGCGACGATCAGCGCGCCGCCCTCGGCCGGGATGTTCCCGATCCCGCGCACCTCCACCCGGAAGTACTTCTCGGCCAGCGGCCGGAGCAGCCCGAGCAGCACCTCCTCGGTCAGCTCCCGGTCGAAGCCGAACTCGTCCACCTCGTAGTCGCCGGTGATCCGGCGGCGCAGGAAGGCCAGCCCGTCGGCGGCCCGGCCCTCCCAGCCCTTGCCGAACAGCCGGGTCGCGGCCGGTCCGAGCCGCCCGGCCAGCGCGCCGCCGACCGCGTCGGCGACCCGGTCGGCCAGGGCCGGGGCGGCCGGCGGCTCGGTCCAGCTGGGGGCGGACTCGATCGGGATGACCTTCGCCTCGCCCGGCGCGTTCTCGGCGGCGGCACTCATGCGGGTTCAGCTCCTCGGTCGGTGCGGTCGGGCGGGGGTGTCCGGATCGGACGGGGCGGACGGGGCACCCCGGCGGCCGGCCTCCGGCCCGAGCAGCGCGGCCAGGCCGTCGGTGACGGCGGTCAGCCGCCCGGGCGGCAGCAGGCCCGGCGCCTGGGCGGCCGCGAAGTCGGCGAAGGCCTCCGGGGTGGTGAACGCCGGCCGGTAGCCGAAGGTCTCGCGCAGCCGCGCGGTGTCCACCACCCGGCCGTGGGTGAGCAGCCGCAGCTGCTCGGGCGAGACGTCCAGCAGCCGGGTCTGCCGGGCCAGCCCGGCCATCCAGCTGACCGCCGGCAGCAGCAGCGGCAGGGTCGGCCGACCCAGTCGGCGGGCGCACTGGGAGAGCAGCAGCACACCCTCCCCCGCCACGTTGAAGGTGCCGGTGTTGACGGTGCCCGGCTCGGCCGGGAACGCGGCCCGGCAGAGCACCTCGACCACGTCGTCCTCGTGCGCGAACTGCAGCCGCGGGTCGTAGCCGAGCACGGTCGGCAGCACCGGCAGCCCGAAGTACTCGCCGAGCGGGGTGTCGGCGCCCGGGCCGACGATGTTGGCGAACCGCAGCACCGTCACCGCGACGTCGGAACGGCGGCGGGCGAAGCCGCGGACGTAGCCCTCCACCTCGACCGCGTCCTTGGCGAAGCCGCCGCCCGGCAGGTTCTTGGGCTGGGTCCGCTCGGTGAACACCGCCGGATCGCGCGGCGCCGAGCCGTACACGCCGGTGGTCGACTTCACCACCAGCCGGCGCACCCCCGGCGCCTTCTGGCAGGCGCCCAGCAGCTGCATGGTGCCGATCACATTGGACTCCTTGACCGCGGAGCGGTTGGTGGAGCCCAGTCCGGTGGCGCTGACCGCGAGGTGGACGACGGTGTCGACGCCGTGCTCGGCGATCACCCGGGCCACGGCGGGACGGCGCAGGTCGAGCTGGTGGAAGCGGTAGGGCGCGGCGGGGCCGTCCGGCTCCGCGAGCGCGCGCAGCGCCGGGCGCGGCGGCTGCACGTCCACGCCGACCACCAGGTCCACGCCGGGCCGGCGGCGCAGCTCGGCGGCGAAGCGGGCGCCCAGGTGCCGGGCCACGCCGGTGACGAGCACGACCGTTCCCACCGCGCTGCACCCCGCTTCCTCGGCCCCGGCGACCTGCGTGCACCGTACCGTGCCGCCCGGGCGGGCCGGGAAACGACACCGCCCGCCCAGGCCGCGAGGGCTTGGACGGGCGGTGCGAAGCGCTTGGCGCGCAAGGCGCGACCGAGGGCGCTTACTTCTTGTTGCGACGCTGAACGCGGGTCCGCTTCAGAAGCTTGCGGTGCTTCTTCTTGGCCATACGCTTGCGACGCTTCTTGATGACAGAGCCCACGGAACAACCCTCGCTCACTGAGACTCTCGCCCGTGAGAGACGGAGTCCATACGACTGACGGAGGGCCTAGCCTACCGTCCACTCGCCCAGGGCCGTAATCGTGGCCCCCGGAGCCGGCGAACGGGCGGCGAATCCGGGGCGAACGGGAGCGGGGCCCGTCGTGACGGGCCCCGCTCCGGCCGGCCTGCCTACGCGCTCTCAAGCCGCACGTAGGACTCCTTGAGGTACTCGTGCACTGCCTGCTGGGGCACCCGGAACGAGCGGCCGACCCGGATGGCCGGCAGCTCGCCGCTGTGCACCAACCGGTAGACCGTCATCTTGGAGACCCGCATGACCGCGGCCACCTCGGCCACGGTCAGGAAGACGACGTCCTGCAAGGGGCGTTCGCCGGAACTCATGACCATCACCCGACCCTTACCCGTGTGCAAGGCACCGGCTTCCCCTCCGGTGACTCCACCGGCACACGTGTATCCCCAGAGTAGTTATGGGTGGTACCAGTGGGAAGAGGGAGAAGCGCAGTCCTCGTACGGTGAGGGATAAGCCCGTTGCAGTACGTAGCCGATCGGCGGTCTGCACTAGGGCCTGTGCGCACCCGGCGCCCTCGGGCACCGGTCCTCCACAACCGGGGGCCCCGGTTCGGGAGCGGTCGGGCGGCCGGTCAGGGCATCAACCCGTGGTGCGGCAGGACGGCCCGGCGGGTGGCCAGGATCGCCTGGTCGAGGCGGTCGGCCGGATCGTAACCCGCGTCGAAGTCGCGCCAGACCGGCCGGGCGCCGTCGGTCATCCGCAGCGGCGCCGGGCGGCGGGTGCGCCGGTAGACCTCGGCGCGCCAGGACTCCGGGGTCTCGGTGGCCGGGTCGACCGGCCGGCCGGCGGCGGTGGCGACCAGGTGGGTCCAGCTCCGCGGGACGACGTCGACGACGGCGTAGCCGCCCCCGCCGAGGGCGATCCAGCGGCCGTCGGCGTGCTCGTGGGCCAGCTCGTGCAGCTCCTGGGCGATCGCCCGCTGGGCGTCCACGGTGACCGCGAGGTGGGCGAGCGGGTCCTCCAGATGGGTGTCGGCGCCGTGCTGGGTGACCAGGACCTGGGGGCGGAAGGCGGCGAGCAGCTCGGGCACCAGGGCGTGGAAGGCGCGCAGCCAGCCGGCGTCGCCGGTGCCGGCCGGCAGCGGGAGGTTGGCGGCGGAGCCGGGGGCGCCGGGGCCGCCGGTCTCGGTGGCCCAGCCGGTCTGCGGGAAGAGCGTGGCGGGGTGCTCGTGCAGGGAGACGGTGAGCACCCGGGGGTCGTCCCAGAACGCCTGCTGGACGCCGTCGCCGTGGTGGACGTCGACGTCGACGTAGGCGACCCGCTCGGCGCCGAGTTCGAGCAGCCGGGCGATGGCGAGCGCCGGGTCGTTGTAGATGCAGAAGCCGGAGGCCTTGTCGGGCATGGCGTGGTGCAGGCCGCCGGCGAAGTTGACGGCGTGCGGGGCCTCGCCGCGCCAGACCGCCTCGGCGGCCGCGACCGACTGGCCGGCGATCAGCGCGGAGGCGGAGTGGACGGCGGGGAAGGCCCAGTTGTCGTCGGTGCCGAGGCCGTGTCTCGGGTCCTGCCGCTCGGGGTGGGCGGCGGCGTACTTGACCGCGTCGACGTACTCGGCGGTGTGCACCAGGCGGAGGGTGGACTCGCCGGCGGGCGGGGCGGACCGGACGGTGACGCCCGGGCCGCCGTCGAGTCCGAGGGACTCCACCAGGCGCATGGTGAGCGCCAGCCGGGCCGGGTCCATCGGGTGGCCTGGGCCGAAGTCGTAGGCGGTGACCGCCTCGTCCCAGAAGAGGTGCAGGCCGCAGGGGGTGTCACGCTCGGCTTCGGGCATGGCCTCCACCGTAGTGGGTGGGGGCGGTGCGGCCGGGCAACGGGGGCTTGAACGACGGGGGTACGGAGGCCGCCGGTCGGCCGGGGGTCAGTTCCGGGCATTCCCGGGGACTACCGCCGGGGAAGGTGCGACCGCAGGGGTGGGCATGGGGGCCGGGCCGGGGCGGCGGCCGGCCAGCCGGCAGCCGAGGCAGTCGGGGTGGCCGCGGCGGCCGGCCGGGTCCGGGGTGCGCCAGTGCCGCCCGCCGGGCGGGCGCGGACCGGTGGCCTTGCCCCAGCCGGCCAGGTGGAGCACCCAGGCGGCGACCCCGCCGAGCGCGGCCAGCACCCCGCCGGCCCAGAGGCCGGGGGCCGAGCCGGCCACGAAGGCCGCGCCGGCGACGGCGGAGCCCAGGGTGGTGACGGCCGTCCCGGTCCAGCCGGCCACGGTGTGGCCCATGTCGTGATCACCGTGTGCGCCCATGTCTCCTCCTCGTTTGGTGAGATGGGTGGGTGCGCGGGCCCGTGTCCCGCGCCCAGATGTTTTATCTCACGAGATAAGTAACTTAGATGCTAAGGAGATCTCCCGTGGAGGGCAAGCCGCGCCCGCAGGCGACGGCCGAGCAGGCGCTCTACGCGATGGACCGGATGATCGCGCTCGCGCAGTTCGGCCAGCAGGACATCGCGTCGCGGCTCGGGCTGAACGTCACCGACCTCACCTGCCTCGGCTTCGTGATCGAGGCCGCGCTGGCCGGCGAGGCCCTGGCCGCCGGCGACCTGGCCGAGCGCGCCCAGCTGACCACCGGCGCGGTGACCGGCGTGCTCAACCGGCTGGAGAAGGCCGGGTACGCCCGGCGCGAGGCCGACCCCGGCGACCGCCGACGGGTGCGGGTGGTCCTGGCCGCCGACGCGCAGGCCCGGATCCTGGAGGTGTACGGGCCGTTCTACCAGCGGATCGGCGGCCTCTTCGCCGACTACACCCCGGACGAGGTCGCCGTCATCGCCGACTGGTTCACCCGCGCCAAGGCGGTCCTGCACGAGTCGCTGGAGGAGATCCGGGAGACCCCTCCGGGTTAGGCGTTCGCCCGGGCCGGGGCGAGGACCGCCGGGGCCGGGGCGAAGCGGTCGGCGAGCGGCAGGACGGCGAGCACCAGCAGCATCGGCGCGAGCAGCGCCCAGCGGTACGAGCTCGCCTCCGCCAGCGCGCCCACCAGCGGCGAACCGATCAGGAAACCCACGTAGTTGAACAGGTTGAGCCGGGCCACGGCGGCGTCCGAATCGGCCGGGAGGAGCCGCCCGCCGGCCGCGAACACCTGCGGGATGATCGCGCAGATCCCGAAGCCGAGCACGGTGAACCCGCCGATCCCGGCCCAGGCACCGGGCGCGGCCGCGGCCAGCGCGAAGCCGAGCGCGGCCAGCGCGGCGCCGGAACGGACCACCGGGACGGCGCCCCAGCGCTGCACCGCGCGGTCGCCGAGCGCCCGGCCCAGCAGCATCGCCACCATGTAGCCCAGGTAGGAGAGCTTGGCGAGGTCCTCGGGGCTGTGCAGGCCGTCGGTCAGGTACTTGACGCTGTAGTTGGAGACCGAGGCGTCGGCGATGTAGGCGAAGGCCATCGCCAGGCAGAGCGGCAGCAGCGGACGCCACGGCACCGACCGGGCCGCCGCCTCGGCCGCCGCGCGGACCGCGTCACCGAGTTCGGCGGGCCCGGGGAACCGGGTGCCGGCCAGCAGGGCGAGCGGGGCGATCACCCCGGCCGCCGTCCCGAACAGCACCGGCAGGCCGAGCCCGGCGTGCGCGCCGAGGCCCGCGACGGCGGCGCCGAGGATGCCGCCGAGGCTGAACCCGGCGTGGAAGCCGAGCATCACCGAGCGCCCGTAGCGGTGCTGCAGGCCGACCCCGAGCATGTTCATACTGGCGTCCAGCGCGCCGACCAGCAGTCCGAACGCCCCCAGTGCGAGGGCCAGTTGCCAGAGCTCGTCACCGAGGCCGGCGGCCGCCAGGGTGGCGCAGACGGCCGGCTGGACCACCCGCAGCACGGCCCGCGCGCCCGTCCGCCGGACCAGCCGCTCGGAGGCGATCGAGCCCACCCCGGCCAGCACCGGCACCGCCGCCAGGAACAGCGGCAGCAGCGCGTCGCCCAGCCCGTACCGGTCCTGGAGCTCCGGGATGCAGGTCACCAGCAGGGCGAAGGTGACGCCCTGGAGCAGGAAGGCCGCGGCCAGCGCGGCCCGTCCGGCTCGCAGCCGGGGCGTGATCGCGGCACTCTCGGTACGCACATGCACCTCACTACTGGCCGGTACGGCGGTGGTGGCGGAGAGCGTAGGCGGTACCGGGCGATCGCGGGAGGGGGTGCGCACACACCCGGTCGGGCGGTTCCGGCCCCGGCCGGGACCGGAGCGAGCCCTGGCCGGGGCCTGGCCGAGACCTAGCCGAGCAGGGCGGGGACCTCCGCGAGGTCGGCGATCAGGCCGGTGGCGCCCGCCGCGGTCAGCTTCGCCGGGTCGGTCAGCGCGGTGTAGCCGTACACGTCCATCCCGGCGGCGCGGGCGGCGAGCACCCCGTTCGGGCTGTCCTCCAGCACCAGGCAGGCCGCCGGGTCGACGCCGAGGGTGCGGGCCGCGTGCAGGAACAGGTCGGGGGCAGGCTTGCCGACGCCGACGTCCTGGGCGCTGAAGATCCGCTCCTCCGGGAAGTGCCCGCGCAGTCCGGTGACGTCCAGCGCGGAGCGGATCCAGGAGTGGTGCGCCGAGGAGGCCAGGCAGTACGGCACGGCGCGCCGCTGAAGCTCCTTCAGCAGCGCCTCCGCACCCCGGACGGCGGCGAGTTCGGCGGCGAAGGCGTCGAAGACCCGGCCGTGGAACAGCTCGTCGAAGCCCTCCGGGAGCCTCGCCCCGTCGTGCCGCTCGGCGATCACGTCGTGGACGCGGTGGGCCGCGGTGCCCATGAAGTCCCGGTAGGAGTCCTCGATCGTGGTCGGGTAGCCGAGCTCGGTCAGGTACTCGGCGAGCAGCCGGTTGGAGAGCGGCTCGCTGTCCACCAGGACGCCGTCGTTATCGAAGATCACCAGGTCGTAGGCCATGCGTTCGACCCTACCGGGACCGCGGCACGGGTCACTTGCCGCCGGAGGCCAGCTCCCGGGAGCGGTCCCGGGCCGCCTCCAGGGCGCCCAGCAGGGCGGCCCGCACCCCGTGGTTCTCCAGTTCCCGGATGGCCGCGATGGTGGTCCCGGCCGGCGAGGTGACCGCCTCGCGCAGCTTCACCGGGTGCTCGCCGGAGTCCCGGAGCATGACCGAGGCGCCGATCGCCGACTGCACGATCAGGTCGTGCGCCACCTGCCGGGGCAGCCCGAGCAGGATGCCCGCGTCGGTCATCGCCTCGACCAGGAAGTAGAAGTAGGCCGGGCCGGAGCCGGAGAGCGCGGTCGCCGCGTCCTGCTGGGACTCCGGCAGCCGCAGCGCCTTGCCGACCGAGCGGAAGATCTCCTCGGCCCGCTCCAGGTGCGCCTCGGTGGCGTGCGAGCCGCCCGAGATGACGCTCATCCCCTCGTCCACCAGCACGGGCGTGTTCGGCATCACCCGGACCACCGGGGTGCCGGGCGCCAGCCGCTCCTCGAACCAGGCGGTGGGGACGCCGGCCGCCGCCGAGATCACCAGCCGGTCCGGGTCGACGTGCGGGGCCAGCTCGTCCAGCAGGGCGCCCATGTCCTGCGGCTTCACCGCGAGGATCAGGGTGTCGGCGAGCTTGGCCGCCTCGGCGTTGCCCACCACCCCGACCCCGTAGCGGGCGGCCAGTTCGGCGGCCCGGTCCGGACGGCGGGCGGTCACCAGGACGTCCGCCGGGTCCTTGCCGGCCCGCAGCAGGCCGGAGAGCAGGGCCTCTCCGATCTTGCCCGTGCCGAGGAAGGCGATCTTCTGTGCGCGCGCCGCGCTGCTGGTCATGGCCGCTCCTTGCCTCCGGTGCCGCGTTCCGGCACCGCGGCCATCCTCGCACCACCAGCCCGCCGGCGGCGGGACCGTCCACTCTGCGGAAGGCCCGCGGAAGGCCCGCGCGGGGCCGGGGAGGTGAGGACCCCTAGGGGGGCGCCTTG
Source organism: Kitasatospora sp. NPDC093806 (assembly GCF_040683335.1). Taxonomy (NCBI): domain Bacteria; kingdom Bacillati; phylum Actinomycetota; class Actinomycetes; order Kitasatosporales; family Streptomycetaceae; genus Kitasatospora; species Kitasatospora sp. NPDC093806. The sequence continues at coordinate 19,309 of NZ_JBFBDO010000023.1, read as the reverse complement.
GGCGAAAACCCGGGTTCTCCCCTATGGCCCGGGGATGGGCGCGGGCGCACCGTGGAGACATGGCACACGGAGAGATGTCCCGACGTGAGAACCGGCAGGTCGCCGTCGCCGCGGCGACCTTGGGCCCGTGGCGGACGGCCGCGGGGGTCGGTGCGGTGGTGGGGGTGACGGACCTGGTGATCGATCTGATCGACGGGGACTGGTCACTGGGCATGCTGGCCGGTCCGGCCGGCTTCGCGCTGTTCTTCTTCTTCCTGGTCGGCACGGTCGGCGGCCGGCTGCGCCGGGACACCGGCGACCGGCGGCTGCACAAGTGGGCGAACGAGCACCCGTGGCAGGCGGCGCTGCCGGCGGGTGGCGGACTGCTGTTGCTGAACACCCTGGCGCAGCTGTTCCTGGGCGACGCCGGCCTGTTCGAGGCCTTCTTCGTCTCGCTGTTCCCGGCCGCCCTGCTGGTGACCGTCGCGGGGGTGGTCGGTTCGGTGAAACGGGCCCGCGAGAAGGGCTGAGCCGGGGTCAGCGGGCGGACATTTCGGGCTGATCCGTGCACACCGTGCGGTCGTTCACCGGACGGTGTGCCCCCGATCGACCACCCGTCACACCCCGTCGGCATACTGGCGCGATGCCGATCGCCGAAGACCCAGAACCGCGCCCGTCCGAGGGCCGGGAACCGGGCGGGACCACCCCGTCCGGGGAGGACGGGAGAGACCCGTTCGCCGACCTCGTGCTCGACGAGGAGTTCGTCAAGGGTGCCGCCGTCAAGGAGCAGTCGGGCCGCACCCGGATGCTCGCCGCCCAGTGGCAGCACACCCCGCCGGTCGACCCGGGCGGCCGCCGCTCGGTGAACGACGGCCCGCGGCCGAAGAAACGATTCGGCCGCAAGCCGCGCCCCGTCGACCCGTGGGGCAACGCGGCGCCGCGCCGTCGGCCCGAGTGGCGCACGCCGCTGTTCGTGGCACTGGCCGTCGCCCTGGTGCTCGCCGCGCTCAACGTCGACGGCCTGCGGTCCTGGTACCAGACGCACTACGGGTCCGGCGACACGGCCGCCGCGCCCGGCCCGGCGCCGACCGTCGCCCCGGAGACCGCCCGGCCGACCGCCGCGCCGCCGGCCGTCGACCCCAAGCAGCCGACCGTCGACCGCCCGTGGGCCGGCTCCCCCGCCGAGGGCTGGCCGAACGGCGCCGAGGCGTACGTCCTGCCGCCGGCCGCCGCCACCGGCGTGTTCAACGCCGACCAGGTCGCCGCCAAGCTCCAGCTGGTCCGGGACTACCTGGCGGCCAGCAACCTGGACCCGAAGGTGATCGCCGGCGGCCGCCCGGAGGCGGGGCTCGCCCTGCTCAACTCCGATTCCCGGGAGAAGGCCGAGGCGGCGCTCGCCAAGCCGACGGCGGAGTCCGACCCGACCGCCTGGTTCAGCCGCTTCGACGGGCGGGACGCGATCCCCGTCACCGAGACGGTGAAGACGCAGGGCTCGATCAGCTTCGAGGGCGACGGCAAGCGCGGGCTGCTGGTGCACACCGACTTCACCTACGTGTACGCGCTGCGGCCCGGACCGGACGCCGCCAAGCGGGCCGCCGCGCCGAAGAAGTCCGCCCCGCCGCAGCAGCCCGGCGGTACGGGCGGCGGCACGGGTGGCGGCACGGGCACCGCGAAGCCGGTCGGCCTGGTGACGCCGGCCGGCTCGGTGACGACGGTCGCGGACGTGGCCGGGGACACCTGGACCGCCCGGACCATCGTGCGGCGGGTCGAGACCTTCCGCTTCCACGACCCGGCGAAGTTCGAGGTCGAGTCGAAGAAGATCTACTTCGAGTCGGGCCAGTCGGAGTCCGGCAACAGCGAGTGCGGCGCCACCGACGGCTACTACCACCCGCAGTTCGACCAGTTCGCCGTCGTCGAGGCCCCGGACCCGAACCGGTCCGGCCCGACCGAGGACCCGTACGACCGCAGCCGGGAGCTCCGCGAGGACGGCGTCTGCGGCACCGTCAGCCGCAGCTGACCGACGGCGGCCGGCCCCCGTCCGGGGTTCAGCGCCTGCGCTTGGTCCGGCCCGGCGCCTTGGTGCCGGGCCGGCCGCTGCGGTTGGCCTGACGGCGATCGTGCTGAGCGAGCGCCTGCTCGTAGCGGGCCCGCTGGACCGCCTCGCCCGGCGCCTCGCGCAGGCTGCGGACGAAGTAGGCGAGCAGGGCGCCGACGCCGCCGATCACCCAGACCACGCCGAGCGACTTGTCCTCCGCCATCCAGCCGGTCAGCCGGTCCTTGCCCTCGGTGAGCAGCTTCCAGGTGCGGAGCGCGGCGAGCAGCGAGCAGACCGCGACGGCGGCGACCAGCAGGGTGTTCAGGAAGCCCCCGTTGTCGGCCACCCGGATGCCGTCGACGGCGAGCCGCAGCACGAAGGCCCCGGCCGCGGCCGCGAGCAGGGCGCCGACCGGTACCAGGACGCGGCGCAGCCGGTAGTCGCCGCCGCGGTCGACCCAGCTGGTGCCGAACCAGCGGATCGGCTCCGGCTCGGGGGCGCCGCCGACGGGCTGGGAGGTGGTGGGGGTGGGTTCCTCGGTCACACGGCCGATTATCACCCGGTGGCCGGTGGACGCGGAGGAGCCGTCCCGGTGGCCGGGACGGCTCCTCGTCGATGCGGGGAGGGTCAGCCGAGCTTGCTGACGTCCCGGACGGCGCCCTTGTCCGCGGAGGTCGCCATCGCGGCGTAGGCGCGCAGGGCCTGGCTGACCTGGCGGTCGCGGTTCTTCGGCCGGTAGCCGCCCCCGGCCTCCAGCGCCCGCCGGCGCTCGTCCAGCACCTCGGCGGGGACCTCCAGCGAGATCGTCCGGCCGGGGATGTCGATGGCGATCACGTCGCCGTCCTCGACCAGCGCGATCGTGCCGCCGGACGCGGCCTCCGGGGAGGCGTGCCCGATCGACAGGCCCGAGGTGCCGCCGGAGAAGCGGCCGTCGGTGACCAGCGCGCAGGCCTTGCCCAGGCCCCGGCCCTTGAGGAAGGACGTCGGGTAGAGCATCTCCTGCATGCCCGGCCCGCCCTTGGGCCCCTCGTAGCGGATGACGACGACGTCGCCCTCCTTGATCCGCTTGGTGAGGATCGCCTCGACCGCGTCCTCCTGCGACTCGACGACGACGGCCGGGCCGCTGAACGTCCAGATCGACTCGTCGACACCGGCGGTCTTCACGATGCAGCCGTCCTCGGCGAGGTTGCCGTACAGCACGGCCAGGCCGCCCTCGACCGAGTAGGCCTGCTCGACGCTGCGGATGCAGCCCCGGGCCGCGTCGGTGTCCAGCGACTCCCAGCGCTCGGACTGCGAGAACGCCTCGGCGGAGCGGACGCAGCCCGGGGCCGCGTGCCACAGCTCGACGGCCTCGGCGGACGGCGAGCCGCCGCGGACGTCCCAGGTCTTCAGCCACTCGGCGAGCGAGTCGGAGTGGACGGTGTGCACGTCCTCGTTGAGCAGCCCGCCCCGGTAGAGCTCGCCGAGGATCGCCGGGATGCCGCCGGCCCGGTGCACGTCCTCCATGTAGTACGAGCCGTTGGGCGCGACCTTGGAGAGGCAGGGCACCCGGCGGGAGATCGCGTCGATGGCCCGCAGGTCGAAGTCCAGCTCGGCCTCCTGGGCGGCGGCGAGCAGGTGCAGGATGGTGTTGGTGGAGCCGCCCATGGCGATGTCGAGGGCCATCGCGTTCTCGAACGCGGCGCGGGTGGCGATCGCCCGGGGCAGGACGGAGGGGTCGTCCTGGCCGTAGTGGCGGTTGGTGATCTCGACGACCGTCCGGCCGGCGTTCTCGTAGAGGGCGCGGCGGGCGGTGTGGGTGGCGAGGACGGAACCGTTGCCGGGCAGCGACAGGCCGATCGCCTCGGTGAGGCAGTTCATCGAGTTGGCGGTGAACATGCCCGAACAGGACCCGCAGGTCGGGCAGGCGTTCTCCTCGATGATCGCGATGTCCTCGTCGGACACGTTCTCGTTGACCGCCTGGGAGATCGCGTCGACCAGGTCCAGCTTGCGGACCGTGCCGTCGACCAGGGTGGCCTTGCCGGCCTCCATCGGGCCGCCGGAGACGAACACCGTCGGGATGTTCAGGCGCAGCGCGGCCATCAGCATGCCGGGGGTGATCTTGTCGCAGTTGGAGATGCAGATCAGCGCGTCGGCGCAGTGCGCGTTCACCATGTACTCGACCGAGTCGGCGATCAGGTCGCGCGAGGGCAGCGAGTAGAGCATGCCGGCGTGGCCCATCGCGATGCCGTCGTCCACCGCGATCGTGTTGAACTCGCGCGGGATGCCGCCCGCCTCCTTGATCGCCTCGGAGACGATCCGGCCGACCGGCTGGAGGTGGGTGTGGCCGGGGACGAACTCGGTGAAGGAGTTGGCGACCGCGATGATCGGCTTGCCGAAGTCCTCGCGGGCTACGCCGGCCGCCCGGAGAAGCGCCCGGGCGCCTGCCATGTTGCGACCGTGGGTGACCGTACGGGACCTCAGCTCGGGCACTGTGCTCCACTCCTTCGGAGGCTGACTGGCGGCCCCGCGCGGATGGAGGGTGCGGAGCCACACTGTGTCTGTCGAGCCTACGCCCGCCGTCCGGGCGGCGGACGCCGTGTCCGCGATGCGGTCGGCCGGTGGGCGGGGCGGGGCGTCTGCGCGGGTGGGCCGGGCCGCGCTCAGCGCGGGGTGCGCGCGACGGTCAGGTCGAGCAGGTACGGCTCGGTGACCCAGCCGTCCGGGAACTCCGCGCGCAACGCCTCCCGCTCGCCCTCCAGCACGGCGCGGCGCCGGTCGGCGTCCAGGGCCGCGACGTAGGAGCGCGAGGACAGGTCGGTGATCACATGGTCGACGGTGACCCGGCGCTCCCAGCGCAGCACCACGGTGTCGACCTCCAGCCCGTACGGCGCCCACTGCTCGGCCACGCTGTTGAGCTCGTCGAACTGCCGGTACGCCTCGGGCAGCAGCTCGGACAGCCGCTCGTTGGCCGACCGCACCCAGGGCACCTCCGGGTCCGCGACGTTCCACCAGGCGGCCAGGGCGCCGCCGGGCCGCAGGACCCGGATCGCCTCCGGGGCGGAGCGCTCGGGCCTGGTCCAGTGGTACGCCTGGGCGTAGGTGATGAGGTCGGCCGAGTCGTCGTGGAAGGGCAGCTCGTCGCCGTTGCCCCGGACCAGCGGCAGGCCGGGGCTCGCGGCGAGGAACTGCGCCCCCATGCCGTCGCTCGGCTCGACGGCGACCACGTCCGCGCCGCGCCCGGCCAGCAGCCGGGTCGCGATCCCCGTCCCCGCCCCGACGTCCAGCACCCGGGCGCCCGCGAGGCGGCGGCCCGCGAGGCGCTCCAGCTCGTCGAACAGCGCGTCCGGGTACGACGGCCGTGCCCGCTCGTACTCCGCCGCCACCGCGCCGAAGTGCCCGGCGAGGTCGCGGAACTCCTGGTCTCCTGCCATGTCTCCCCCTCTGTGCTTCAGGCTCTGTGCTACGTGCTGCGTGCTGTGTGCTTCGGGCTCTGTGCTTCGAGCTCTGTGCTCCGTGCGTGGTGCGCGCGACGGCCCGGGTCAGGCCGGGGTGCGGGCCACGGTGAGCCTCAGCACGTAGGGCTCGGTCAGCCGGCCGTCGGGGAACTCGGCGAGCAGCGCGACCCGCTCGTCGGCGAGCACGGCGGCGCGGCGCGCGGGGTCGAGCGAGGCCAGGTAGGAGCGGGAGCTGAGGTCCGCGAGCAGGTCGTCGACGGTGATCTGCCGCTCCCAGCGCAGCACGGCGGAGGCGGCCTCCAGACCGGCCGGGGCGAAGTGACTGGTGTGCTCGTCGATCCGGCCGTACCCGTGGTACCGGTCGGACAGCCGCGCGGCCATCCGCCCGTCCAGGGCGCGGACCCACGGGACGGTCTCGTCCTTGACGTTCCACCAGACGGCGATGGACCCGCCGGGCCGCAGGACGCGGACCGCCTCCGGGATCGAGAGCTCGGGCCTGGTCCAGTGGAAGGCCTGGGCGTAGGTGATGAGGTCGGCCGAGTCGTCGTGGAACGGCAGCTCGTCGCCGGTGCCCCGGACCAGCGGCAGGCCCCGGCTGCTCGCCAGGAACTGCGCCCCCATCCCGTCGCTCGGCTCGACGGCGACCACGTCCGCGCCGCGCCCGGCCAGCAGCCGGGTCGCGATCCCCGTCCCCGCCCCGACGTCCAGCACCCGGGCGCCCTTGAGAGCGCGCCCCGCCAGCCGCTCCAGCTCGTCGAACAGCGCGTCCGGGTACGACGGCCGCGCCCGGTCGTACTCCGCCGCCACCGAGCCGAAGGACAGCGCCAGGTGCTTGAGGTCCGGGTTGTCCGTGCTGCTGTTCGTGCTGCTGTCCGTGCTGTCGGTTCCGTTCGCCATGTCTCCCCCTGAGTACGGCAGTTCGTGTGCCGTCAGCGTACGCGGGCGGGGGTGGCGAGGTGCAAGCGGGTAAAGGCCAGTGCCTCGGCCAGATCGGCCTCGCGTTCGGCGGGCGACGCCGACCGGCGGGTGTTGACCTCCAGCACCACGTGGCCGTCGAACCCGGTCCGGGCGAGGTGCTCCAGCAGCTCGGCGCAGGGCTGCTTGCCCCGGCCCGGGATCAGGTGCTCGTCCTTGCCGGAGCCCGAGCCGTCCGCCAGGTGGATGTGGGCGAGCCGGTCCCCCATCCGCTCGACCATCTCGAACGCGTCCACCCGCGAGGTGGCGACGTGCGACAGGTCGATGGTGAAGTGCCGGTACTCCTCCTCGGTGACGTCCCAGCCCGGCGCGTACGCCAGCATCTCCCGGTCCTTGTACCGCCACGGGTACATGTTCTCGACCGCGAACCGGACGTCCGTCTCCCCCGCCATCCGGTGGACGCCCTCGACGAACTCGCGCGCGTACTGCCGCTGCCAGCGGAACGGCGGGTGGACGACCACCGCGCTCGCGCCGAGCTTCTCGGCCGCCGCCCGGGCCCGGACCAGCTTGGTCCACGGGTCGGTCGTCCAGACCCGCTGGGTGATCAGCAGGCACGGCGCGTGCACGGCGAGGATCGGGACGCCGTGGGCGTCGGAGAGGCGGCGCAGCGCCTCGATGTCCTGGCTGACCGGGTCGTTCCAGACCATCACCTCGACGCCGTCGTAGCCGAGCCTGGCGGCGAGCTCGAAGGCGATCGCGGTGTTCGCCGGGTAGACCGAGGCGGTGGACAGGGCCACCTTGGTGTCCGGGATGTGCAGGGTCGGGTGCGGGGGCAGCACCAGGCGGTCGGTGGTGCGCAGCAGCGGGGGGCGGGCGGCGGCCTGGCGGGCGGCCTTGACGGACTTCACCGACTGGACGGCGGCCTTGGCGGCGCCGGCCGCGCGGGCGGTGCGGGTGGGCTGGGGCGGCTCTGCGGTGGGGGCTTTGCGGGACGCTTTCGCGGTCGTCTTGGCGGGCGTAGCGGTGGGCGTTCCGGTGGCTGTTCCGGTGGTCTTCGCGGCCTTGGCGGCGGCCTTGGTCGCCTTGCCGGCCTTGGTGGCCTTGCCGGCCTTGGTGGCCTTGCCGGCCTTGGTCGCTTCGATCGCCTTGGTCGCGGCCTTGCGGGCCGCCTTCTCGGCGACGCCGCCCGCGGCCTCCTTCGCCGCGCGGACGCCCTTCACCGCCTTGCCGAGCTTGCGGGCGGATGCGGCGGGTACAGCGGGTGCGCCGGGTGAAGTGGATGGGCCCGGTGAGGTGGATGCGGCAGGGCCGTCCGGGCCCGCCGAGGTTTCCCGCCGCGGCTGCCCGTCCTCGGGAGCGCGGCCCTCCCGCGTACCGTCCTCGCCCGCTGGTTGCACCACGGGAGACAGCGTAAGCGGACCGCGCCCGGAACGGGGAGCCGATCGGCGGGCGCGCGGGCGGCCGCGCGCCCCGCCGTCAGGGGGTGAGCGCGGGCCGGCGGCGGTCGGCGGGGCTGTCCATGGCGTCCAGCCGACGCAGGATGATGCCCTCGCGCAGCGCCCACGGGCAGACGTCCAGCTCGTCCAGGCCGAACAGGTCCATCGCGGCGTCGGCGACCAGCGCCCCGGCCAGTAGCTGCTTGGCCCGGCCCTCGGAGACCCCCGGGATCTGCGCCCGTTCGGCGACCGTCATCGCGGACAGCCGGGGCAGCCAGGCGGAGAGGTTGCTGCGGGTGAGCCGGCGGTCCGCGTACGGGCCGGCGTCGGCCGGGGCGGCGCCGGTCATCCGGGCGAGCTGCTTGAAGGTCTTGGAGGTGGCGACGGCGTGGTCGGGCGCCCCGAGCCGGGAGATCTCGCCGACGACGTTCGCGATCTCGGCCCGGATGTGGCGTCTGAGCTCGCGCAGCCGGTCCGGGTCGGCGACGTCGCCGGGCAGCCACGCCGCCGTCAGCCGGCCCGCGCCGAGCGGCAGCGAACAGGCCACGTCCGGCTGCTCGTCCAGGCCGCAGGCGATCTCCAGCGAGCCGCCGCCGATGTCCAGGTTGAGCAGCCGGCCGGACGACCAGCCGAACCAGCGGCGCACCGCCAGGAAGGTCAGCCGGGCCTCGTCCTGCCCGGAGAGCACCCGCAGCTCGACGCCGGTCTCCTCGGCGACCCGGCGGAGCACCTCCTCGCCGTTGGCGGCCTCGCGCACGGCGGAGGTCGCGAACGGCAGTATGTCGACCACGCCCTTGTCCTCGGCGACGCGCAGCGAGGAGGCGACCATGCCGACCAGCTTCTCCACCCCGTCCGCGCCGATCGCGCCCTGCTGGTCGAGGAGTTCGGCGAGCCGCAGTTCGGCCTTGTGGGAGTAGGCGGGCAGCGGGGCGGCGCCCGGATGGGCGTCCACCACGAGGAAGTGGACCGTGTTGGAACCTACGTCGAGCACACCGAGTCGCATAACTCTCCACGCTACGCGATCCGGGGCCGGGAGAGACCGGCTCTGCCGGTGTTCGTGCTGGTCCGGGTCCTGGTCGGGGTGCCGATCGCGGCGGCGGGGTGGTGCGGCGGGGCGTTCTCCGGGCATTCGGAGGGAGTTGTTCCGGCGTTCACGAGGGGTGGGCGGGGGTGTTTCAGGGCGGGGCGAGCGGGCGTCAGCGCCTGCTCCGGCGCGGGCGTCAGAGCAGGCCGTCCCAGAGCTGCTCGACGATGACCGCCCACCAGTTCTCCGGATCGGCGAAGACCTCCGGGTCCACCGCGGCCAGCCCGCGCTGCAACTCGGCGACCGCCGCCCCGGCGGCCTCCGGGTCCAGGCCGCGCAGGCCCGGCAGCCGGCCGGCGAACAGTTCGAGGGAGCGGACGAAGGCGGCGAGCGAACCGTTGCAGTGCCGGGCCGTGCCGTAGTCGGGGTCGACCGCGCGGACGGCCCCGCAGGCGGTGTCCAGGGTGATCAGCGCCCAGCCGTCCGTCCCCAGCACCAACTGCGGGGCCAGCGCCCGGCGCTCCCGCTCGGCCACCCGGCTGCCCCGGCCCGCCGCCGCCAGGTACTCGGCCACCGGCGGGAGCAGCGACGCGGGAGCGGTCGGGTGGGCGGCGGTGGTCGGGTGGGCGGCGGTGGAGTGGGCGCCGCCGAGGACGGCGTCCGGGCGGGGGTCGTGCAGCGCGAAGTAGCCGTCGACCGCCACCGGCACCCCGACCGTCAGCAACACCCGGGCGTCGTCCGCCCGCAGGTCGGCCCGGGTGATGTCCGCCGCCCCGAACCGCCGGACGCCGCCCGGCCCGAACCGCGCCGCCAACCGCTCCGCCAGGGCGTGCTCCACCTGGGCGTCCGGTTCAGCGGGCAGCCGCTCGGCGGGCGGCGAGTCGACGAACGGGGGCTCAGCCGGGCGGGACGGTAGGGCGCGTGGGAACGGCACCCGGTTGCGGGCCGGCCCGGCGGTGCCCGGCTCCACCGGCAGTGCCCGGACGGCCGCCGCCCGGTGCTCGAACCGGGGGCCGTACGGCAGGTCGAACCCGATCCGCGCGGCGGGCAGTTCGGCCGCCAGCGCGTACGCCCAGTAGCCGCCGGGGAGGGCGCTCAGCCGCAGATCGGTGTGGACGGCGAGCACGTCCTCGGCCCGTACGCCCTGCTCGCGCAGCCACCACCAGCCGCGCAGCGCGGGATGCGGCAGACCGGGGGCCGAACGCAGCGCCAGGACCCGCTCCCGGCCGAGCCCGTCACGGTAGGTCAGCTCCGCCCTGGTGCCGCGACCGGTGGCCGGCGGCCGGGCCGGGTCGTACGCGCCCGCGCCGACGAAGTCCCGGTAGAGCTCGACCACCTCGGCCACCGGTACCGACGGCCACACCGTGAACCGGCCGTCCACCCGGTCCACGACGGCGCAGGCCGCCCCGATCTCCTCGGGCGCCCGCCGCTCGCCCGTCAACGGGTCCACCCGCACCGGCGGGGGCTCGGCCCAGACCACCCAGCCCAGCTCGAACTCGTGCGCGCACACCCGCCGGGGCCGCCCCGTCGGCAGGTCCCCGTTGATCCACCGGTGCGCCGCCTCGATCGCCGCCGCCCGCGTCAGCTCCACCGCACCCACTGCTGCCTCCTCGCTCCACACCCCAGGCCACCTGGGAAATATGCAGACCGGTCTACAGAAAAGGAATCTACCGACCGGTCTACATAGGCCGTCCTGCCACGCTCCCGCCCCTGCGCCGTCGCTGCTCCCGCCCGGAGCGGGAGCAGCGGGAGTAGAGGGAGCAACGGGAGCGGCGGCGGGCCCGGCGAATATGTAGACCGGTCTACATGCGAAAAATCGGCAGACCGGTCTACATAATCCCGAGCCGCCGGCCGCCCTCGCCGTCGCTCTCCCCGTTCTCCCCACCCCGAATATGTAGACCGGTCTACATCTGGGAAATCTGTCGACCGGTCTACATAAAACTTGGGAGCCGACCGGGACCGCGCGGGGTTCACGGGGTGGGGGCGAGGAGGTCGAGGGGGCGGCCTTCGGGGGTGAGGGCGATCGCCCAGAGGCCGTGGTCGGCGGGGTGCAGGGGGTCGGCCGCCTGACGGCCCGCCTGGTGGTCGAGGTAGGTGACGCTGTCCCGGTGGTTGACGGCGTTCCAGGCGTGCGGGCGGCCGTGGCCGTCCAGGGTGAGCAGTACGGCCTGGGCGCCGTGGCCGGCCCGGCGGAGTTCGCCCGCCAGGCGGTCGAAGGCCTGGGCGCCGTCGCCGAGGTCGCGGAAGGGTGCGCCGAGTTCGCGTTCGGCGCGGTCGCGGCCGCCGCGTTCGCCCGCGTCGCCCTCGGTGGCGATCCGCGGGGCGGCGCAGGTCGGCCGGCCGGTGAAGGTGTCGACGGCGGACAGGGCGATCTCCAGGCTGTTGTTCGCCCGCCCCGGTGCGCGGTGGCCGCCGTCGTTGACGACCTCGGTCCAGCCGCCGGCCGCCGGGTCGGGGTGGCGGACGGGCAGACCATCGGCGTCCCGGGGCACCCGGCGTTCGAGCTCGCGTTGGTGTTCGGGGTCGACCGGGCCGAGCCCGCCGGGCGACCCGGTCGGGCGGCTGTCGGCGATGGTCCGCAGCCCGACCACGGGCTCGCCGGGCGCGGCCCCGCCGTGCAGCGTGCGCATCGCCAGGTGCAGGGCGGTGGCGTGCGCGGTGGCCACCGGGACCACGCCCCAGACGAGTGCGGACCGGCCGTCGGCGGGCGCGCCGTCCGGGCGGCGGTGCGGGTGATGGTCCGGGTGGTCGTCGGGCCGCCCGGGGACGGGCCCCGCGCCGGTACCGGGCAGCGGGCCGGGGCCGGGGCCGGGGCCGGGCGTCGTCCCCGGGCCGACCGACGGCGGGGCCGTCGGGGGCGGTGGGGCGGTCGGCGGCAACGGCACCGGGGTGACCACGGGGCCCGCGAACGGGTGCGGGGAGCCGGTGGCCGGGCGAGGTCCGGCGACGGGGCCCGCAGGCGCGCCGGGTACGGGGGCGGGCGCGCCGACGGGAGCGCCCGCGCCGATGCCGCTGCCGAACGGGGCGGGCCCGTGCCCACCGGCGCCGGGCGGGCCACCGGGTGCGGCCGCGAACGGGGCGGCGGGCGCCCCGACGGCCAGCGGTCCCGGGCCGACCGGTCCGCCGTACGCGCCGGAGTTGCCGCTGGTGGAGTGGGTCCCGGCGGACGGCCCGGCGGACCAGCCGGCGCCCGGGCCCGTCGTCGGCGCGTCGTAGCCGGGATGGGGCGCGGGCGGCGCGAGCACCGAGTCGGTGCGGACGGTCACCGGAGCACCCCCGGCGGCCCCGCCGCCCCCGCCAACGCCACTGGCGCCGCTGTGTCCGGGGCTCGGCGACGGTGCCGGGCCGACGGCCGGCGGCAGCAGGTAGTCGCCACCGCCCGAGCCGCCCGAGCCCCCCGAACCGCCGCCGGACCCGCCGGCGTGGTGGGCCGGAGCCGGACCGGGGACGACCGGACGCCCCTCGCCGTGTCGGGACGGGGCCCAGTCCCCGCCACCGCCGCCCCCGCCACCGGAACCGGAACCGCCTGGGCCCGCGACCGGCCCGGGCCAGCCCGTCGGACCGTCCGCGACACCGACGCTCCCGCCGCCACCCCCACCCCCACCCCCGCCCGGGCCCGGGCCCGGGACGCCGGAGGCTCCCGCCCCCACCACCGTGTCCACCCCGGTCGCCACCGCCGACACCACCGTCACCGGCCCGCCCACCAGCCTGCCCACCGGCCCGCCGTCCGCGCCGCGCCCGTGCCCACGGCCCTCCCCGGCACCCGGCTCACCGCCCGACCCGCCACCCGACCCGCCACCCGGGGCGCCGTGCCCGTGCCGCCCGTCCGGGTCCGCGGCCGCCGCAGCTGCCGCGAGTCCGGCCAGCGGGACCCCGGTGATCTCCCTGCCGTCCTGCCCGGTCAGCACCGGCTGCCCGTCCTTGCCGAGCACCGGCCGCCCGTGCTCGTCCAGCTTCACGGCCAGGTTCTCCACCCCGACCACCGGCCGACCGTCCGCCCCGGGCACGACGAGCAGCCCGCTCGCGTCCGCCACCGGCGTGCCGTCGGAGCGGACGATGACCGGGCTGCCGTGCTCGTCCAGCACCGGCCGGCCGGCTTCGTCGAGCTTCACGGCCAACCCGGGGACGCCCACCACCGGCCGGCCGTCCGGGCCGAGCACCACCGCGAGGCCGGCACCGCCCGCGCCGCCGAGCACGCCCGGTTCGCCGAGGACGGCGGGCAGTCCGACGGCCGACGGGTCGAAGGCGCCGCCGACGCCAAGGTACGCGGCCGTCCGCACGCCCCCGCCGACACCGGCACCGACACCGCCCCCGAGGCCCGGTCCGAGGCGGAGCAGCGCGATCACGGCCGGTTCGCGGAGCACACCGCCCAGACCGTCCTTCATCGTCCGGCCGAGTTCGTCCAGCAGCCCGCCGATCTTCAGCTTGGCCGCTTCGACGGCGGCGGCCTCCGCCGCCTGCGCGAGCTGGTCGGTGGCGGCGTCCCGCACCGCCGCGGACGCCGCCGCGACGTTCTGCCGCACCCCTTCGAAGACGCCCCCCGCAGTGCTGCCCGTACCCGTCGACGGAGGTTGGGCGGTGGTGGCAGCGGCGAGCTGGGCGGCGGCGGCCTTGGCCCGGGCCGCCTGCTCCTCCGCCTTCTTCAGCTCGGCGGCCAGTTCCTTGAGGGTGGCGACGATGTCGGCCTTGCAGCCGTCGACGGCGCGGGCGGCCTGGTCGAAGGCGCCGGCGACCAGCCCGACGGCGGAGTGCGCGTCGTCCAGGTGGCCCTTGCCACCGCTGCGGAACGCGCGCCAGTACGTGTCGAAGGCCTCCACCGCGCGGCCGGAGTTGTCGCCGGTGACCCGGGCGGCGGCTTCACCGCCGCGTTTGGCGAGCCGTTCCGCCTCCTTGCCGAACTCGCGCCAGAGCCCGGCCGCCTTGCGCAGCCCCTCCTCGTCGGCCTGCGGCCACTGGTGGCCGGTCCGGGCCAGCAGCGGGACGAGTTCCTCGGACAGCTTCCGGGCCACGCGCTTCCCCTTCGACATGCGGACCTTCGACGTACGGGCGTTCGACGTACGAGCCATCGGCGTACAGGCCATCGACGTACGAGCCGTCGACGTACGGGTCGGCGACACACGGGCCGTCGCCGTACGGGCCTTCCCCGGAAGGACGCGCGCGGAGCCCCGATCGATGCGCGGCCCCGCCGACCGCGTCAGGCCGACCGGTCCTTGGCCACACCGGGCCCGCCCGGAGCACCCGGGACGCCCCCGCCGAACCCGCTCGCCGCCGAGCTGTCGGCGTCGGCGGTCCGCTCGGCCATGCCGTGCAGCCCCGCGCCGACCTGTCCGAGCCGCCCGGCCAGCCCGCGCAGCCCGCCGAGCAGCCCGCCGTGCGCCTCCCGGTAGACGGTGGCGAACCCGGTGCCCGGCCGGTCCAGCCCCCACGGGCTGCCGAGCGCGGCGAGCCCCTGCTCCAGCGCGGTGGCGGCCTTCCCGAAGTCCTGCGCGATCCGCTCGAACTCCCTGGCCTCACCGTGCAGTTCCCACGGCTTGATGACGAAGCTGTTGCCGCCGGCCATCCCCGTACCTCCCCGTCGCGGACCGGCCGCCATCCTAGAACCGCGGCCGCCCTCCGGCCCCGCGGACCGGCGGGCTCTTCACCCGCCCTTCACGACGGCCACCCACCCGCCGGGGACCGTCCACAGCCGGCCACCGGACGGTGAACTCACCGTAAATGCCGTGGCCACGGGCGGTTCGCACCACCGCGAAGGCTCTACCCTTGCCGAGTGGCAGCAGCAGACACGTCCAAGAACGCCAAGAAGACCAAGCCCAAGGCCGGCGGTCCGACCGTCGACCTCGCGATGCCGACCCTCCGCTCCGAGCTCCCCACCGGGCCCCGCCCCGAGGTCCCGCTCGACTTCCCGCGCGCCTGGGTCGAGTTCACCGACCCGGACGACGAGGAGCAGGTCTTCCGCTGCGACCTGACCTGGCTGACCTCCCGCTGGTCGTGCATCTTCGGCCAGGGCTGCCAGGGCATCCGCGAGGGCCGGGGCGAGTCCGACGGCTGCTGCACGCTGGGCGCGCACTACTCGGACAAGGACGACGAGAAGCGCGTCGCCTCCCACGCGGCCCGGCTGACCCCGGACATCTGGGAGAACTTCGCGCACGGCACCGACGCCAAGGGCCGGATCAAGGCCGACGGCGGCATCACGATGTTCGACGAGGACGGCGACCGGCAGACCCGCCGGGTCAACGGCGCCTGCATCTTCGTGAACAGCCCCGGCTTCGCGGGCGGCGCCGGCTGCGCCCTGCACGCGCTCGCCGTCAAGGAGGGCCGCGAGCCGCTGGAGACCAAGCCGGACGTCTGCTGGCAGCTGCCGGTCCGCCGCACCTACGACTGGATCGACCGCCCGGACGACACCCGCTACCTCCAGGTCACCATCGGCGAGTACGACCGCCGGGGCTGGGGCCCGGGCGGCCACGACCTGCACTGGTGGTGCACCGGCAGCCCGGACGCGCACCAGGGCGCCGACCCGGTGTTCGTCAGCTACCGCCCCGAGCTCACCGAGCTGATGGGCAAGGCGGCGTACGAGGTGCTGGCCGGCCTGTGCGAGGAGCGGATCGCCACCAAGGGCGACCGGAAGGTGGCCCCGCACCCGGCGGACCCGACGAAGAAGCCGAAGTCCCCGAAGAAGTAGCCGCCCCGAGGAAGCTTCTTCCCCGGGGAAGAAGCTTCCTCGGCGAAGTGGCTTCTCCGGGGAAGAAGCTGCCCCGAAGAAGAAGCTTCCCCGCGAACGCGAAAGAGGCTGCGCCCGGGAAGAAGCTTCCCGGGCGCAGCTGCCCCCTTACTTGTCGATGTCCCCGACGACGAAGAACATCGACCCCAGGATCGCCACCATGTCCGCGACCAGCGTCCCCGGCAGCAGCTCCGTCAGCGCCTGGATGTTGTTGAAGGACGCCGAGCGCAGCTTCAGCCGCCACGGCGTCTTGTCGCCGCGCGACACCAGGTAGTAGCCGTTGACGCCGAGCGGGTTCTCGGTCCAGGCGTAGGTGCTGCCCTCGGGGGCCTTGAGCACCTTGGGCAGCCGCAGGTTGACCGGCCCGGGGGCGAGCGTGGCGAGCTTGTCGAGGCAGGCGTCGGCGAGGTCGAGCGCGTTGACGGTCTGCTCCAGCAGGCACTCGAAGCGCGCCAGGCAGTCGCCCTCCTCGCGGGTGACCACGGTGAGCACCTGCCGCAGCTCCTCCGAGCCGTACGCGAGGTAGGGCTCGTCGCGGCGCAGGTCGAGGTCGAGGCCGCTGGCGCGCGCGATGGGGCCGCTGACGCCGTAGGCCTCGGCCTGCGCCCGGGTGAGGACGCCGACGCCGGCGGTGCGGGCGCGGAAGATCTCGTTGCCCAGCACCAGGTCCTCGAAGACCGGCAGCTGGGAGCGGACCACCGCGACGGCCGCCCGGACCCGGCCGAGCCAGCCGGCCGGGAGGTCCTCCTTGAGGCCGCCGACCCGGTTGAACATGTAGTGCATGCGGCCGCCGGAGGCCTCCTCCAGCACGTGCTGGAGGTCCTCGCGGCCGGAGAAGGCGTGGAAGATCGGGGTGATCCCGCCGAGCTCCAGCGGGTACGAGCCGAGGAACATCAGGTGGTTGAGGACCCGGTTCAGCTCGGCGAGCAGGGTGCGGATCCAGACCGCGCGCTCGGGCACCTCCATGCCGAGCATCCGCTCGACGCCGAGCACGACGCCCAGCTCGTTGGCGAAGGCGGACAGCCAGTCGTGCCGGTTGGCCAGCATGATGATCTGCCGGTAGTCCCGGGCCTCGAAGAGCTTCTCCGCGCCCCGGTGCATGTAGCCGATCACCGGTTCGGCGCTGACGATGCGCTCGCCGTCGAGCACCAGCTTCAGGCGCAGCACGCCGTGGGTGGCCGGGTGCTGCGGGCCGATGTTGAGCACCATGTCGGTGCTGCCCGCCGTGCCCGTGAAGTTCTCGGCTCCCGCCCCGATGCCGACCGTGGTCTCCCTCATGGGGTGAGAGTCTGCCATCCCGGCAGCGGCTCCAGGCTCTCCGGTACCGGCATCCGGACGGTCTGCGCGAGCCAGCCGAACGCGCCCAGGCCGGCCCGGTCGGTCAGCTCGGCGCCCTCGCCGGCCCCGCCGAGGGCGCGCAGGTAGCCGGCCGGGTCGGTGGTGGCCAGCGCCAGGGCGGGCCGGTCGCCGCTGACGCCGAGCGCGCGCAGGGCGTCCCGCTGCGTCGTCCACAGGCTGTGGAGACCGGGGGCGGCGACCGCGTCCAGCGCGACGTGCGCGGTGACGTCGCAGGAGCCGTCGGGCACCGGGGGCACCTCGCGGCCGGCCCGGAAGCCGGTGCGGGTGGCGTACGGCGGGCGCTGTCCGGCGGTGTGCCCGTAGTCGACGGCGACGGCCAGGCCGCGGTCCAGTCCGGCGACGGCGTGCGCCCAGGCGGCGTCCCGGGGGGCGCCGAACTCGACGAGGTCCCCGGGGTGTTCGGCGGGCCACCAGCGGGCGGCCCAGGCGGCGTCGGCGGCGGAGGCCGGCCCGCCGGGGCGTTCGACGCCGGTCGCGGTGTCCACCTCGACGTAGCGCAGCACCCCGTCCTCGTCGAGTTCGCCGCTGTCCAGCGGGACGTTGTCGAGCCACTCGTTGGCGAACAGCAGCCCGGTGACGCCGCGCGGCACGGCGTCCGTCCACACCACCGCGTCCCAGCGCTCCGCCGTCCACAGGCCTGTGGACAACCGGGGCGCCTCGAACGCCGGAGCCCCCGGCGGCGGCCCGGCCGGGCGGGCGGCCAGCTCGACCGCGTACACCCGCAGCCGTTCCCCGACCGCCGCGGGCAGCGCGGCCAGCAC
Organism: Kitasatospora sp. NPDC093806; assembly: GCF_040683335.1. Classification (NCBI taxonomy): domain Bacteria; kingdom Bacillati; phylum Actinomycetota; class Actinomycetes; order Kitasatosporales; family Streptomycetaceae; genus Kitasatospora; species Kitasatospora sp. NPDC093806. The sequence continues at coordinate 1,645 of NZ_JBFBDO010000023.1, read as the reverse complement.
CCCGGCCAGCAGTTCCCCCCGCCCGGCCCCGACGTCCACGAACGCCAGCTCCTCCGGACGGCCGAGGGCGGCGTCCACCTCGAGCAGCAGCCGGGCCACCGCCCGGGCGAACAGCGGCGAGGCGTGCACCGAGGTGCGGAAGTGCCCGGCGGGGCCCTCCGGCCTGCGGTAGAAGCCGCCTTCGGGGTCGTAGAGGGCCCGTTCCATCGCGGGCGCCCACCGCATCCAGCTCATACGGCGGGACGCTACACACCCGATCCGTGCCCGCCCAATCCGTACGGCATCGGTACGTGGCGCTCTCCGACCTAGGGAGTAGGCCGGATCGCCCTCCCGGCGGACCTGGGCACGAGGCGCGACTGCCTACGCTTGACCTGTGCATCGACTCAACGCCTGGCTCCGCCGTCACCCCATGGTGGTCGACTCCGTCTGGGCCGCGTTGGTGCTCTTCTTCGGCGTCCTGCCCGAGGAGGGGAGCGGCAACGGCGGTTGGAAGTTCGGGGTCCAGCTCGCCATCGCCATCGTGCTGCCCCTGCTGATGGTCTTCCGCCGCCGCTTCCCCGACGCGACGGTGGCCGCCGCGGCCGCGGTCGGCCTCGCCCAGGTCGCCCTGAACGTCAACCCGGCGGCCTCCAGCATCGCCTACCTGGTGTTCGCCTACACCGGCGCCGCGTTCGGCACCGCTTGGACGTCCCGGCTGGCGCTGGCCACCGGGCTGCTCGCCGGGCCGCTGGTGTTCTGGCGGCTCCACCCGATGAAGGCCCAGGTCCACCCCGACAGCGTCGACTACGTCGACTACTCGATCCCCGAGTCGCTGCTCATCGGCGGGCTGATGACCACCCCGTTCATCCTCTGCTGGGCGTGGGGCCGGCTGACCCGGGTCCGCCGCGCCTACCTGGTCGAGCTGGAGGACCGCGCGGCCCGGCTGGAGCGCGAGCGGGACGCCCAGGCCAAGGTGGCGGTCGCCGCCGAGCGGGCCCGGATCGCCCGCGAGCTGCACGACGTGGTCGCGCACAACGTCTCGGTGATGATCGTCCAGGCCGACGGCGCCGCCTACGTGCTGGACAACTCGCCGCAGCAGGCCAAGGAGGCACTGGGCACGATCGCCTCCACCGGCCGCCAGGCGCTGGTGGAGATGCGCCGGCTGCTCGGCGTGCTGCGCACCTCCGACAGCCGCGGCGAGGAGTACGTGCCGCAGCCGGGCGTCGAGGAGCTGCCCGAGCTGCTGGACCAGGTCCGCACGGCCGGCCTCCAGGTGGACTTCGCGACCTCGGGCAACCCGCGCGAGCTGCCCCGCGGCGTCGAGCTGACGGTCTACCGGATCGTCCAGGAGGCGCTGACCAACGTCCGCAAGCACGGCGGGCCGGACGTGCACGCCCGGGTCGCGGTCGACTTCGGGGAGCGCGAGCTGGCCGTCCTGGTCGAGGACGACGGGCGCGGCAGCACCGACGAGCAGCTCGCCGCCGGCGGCACCGACGGCCAGGGCCACGGCCTGATCGGGATGCGCGAGCGGGTCGGCATGGTCAGCGGCAGCCTGGACGTCGGGCCGCGCCCCGGCGGCGGCTTCCGGATCCGCGCCGTGCTGCCGCTCAAGACGGCCCACTGACGGGACGGCCCGACCGAGACGGCCCGCTCAAGACGGCCCGCT